>CAMDKT010000543.1 GCA_945900935.1 Candidatus Sulfopaludibacter sp. SbA3
GCCTACTTTGATGTTGGATCGCCGAGGGAGATTCTTGGCGTCACCGAGGACGGACGGATTCTTGTGGAAAATGTCGATACATTGCCCGATCATCGCATCGACGGAAACGGGCAGGAACTGTTGAAGTTCGCGAAGTTGCTTTGTCGAAGCCGGGTTCATATAACGGATGATCAAATCCCGGTCGGCATACATGACGTTAATCGGAGAGTTATCCATCATGGATTGGACCCGGGCCACTTCCTGGGCGAGTCGCTCCTGCTCGGTGATTATGCTCCAAGTGAGCATCGGGCCGACGTAATTCTGGTTGGCGTCAAATATCGGGGACACAAGCAGATCGAGAATTTCGGGTCCGAGTTTGATTTTGGCTCGGTGCGGCAAGTTGCGCGGGTCATTCAACATCCGGTGGTGGTGGGCCGGGTTCTTGTGGAAAATATCGATCGACTGGCCGATGAGCTGGTCGGCCGCGACCGGCAGATATTCCTGCAGTTTGATCAGCGTCTCGACGGTCTTCTGGTTGACGTAAGTGATTACCAAGTCCCGGTTGGCCATGATCACGTTGATCGGCGCATTCTCGAGCATGGCGAAGGCCTGCTTTTGAATCTGGGCACCTTGTTTAGCCTTGGCCCCGGCCGAAGACGGCAGATCTCCAAAGGAAGGCGGGGTGTCCAACGGACCAACCGCCGAGGCGGGCGACGCCTTGGAGGTCTCCCGAGTTGAAACAGACTTCTTCATACAATTCTCCTAAAGCTAAATCGTCATGGTGGGACGGAATCCGTCTCCGCCAGGAAAAACGCCGCGAGCCGGCAAAAGTGCTAGGGCGCAGGCTGTAGTTGCAAAGTTCGCTCCGTGTCGAGAACCAGGAGCAAACGTCCATCGAGTTTGTAGACACCTTCTACAAGTTGTTTGAGATTGGGATGCATCGTTTCGGGAACTGGCTCATAGGATTCGGCTGCAACATGGATGACGTCGCCGATTTCGTCGACCAGGAGACTGACCGCTCCGTCTTCGGCACGCACAATGATATTCATGGGTTCCTGGTCCGTATTACGCGGCGCAAGCGCCAGCCGCTGCCGCATGTCGATCGCGGCAACAATCTGCCCGCGCAGGTTGATCAGGCCGCGCAGGACGACGGGTGCAAGCGGCACGCGGGTCATCTCCTGCGCTCGAAGGACTTCCTGGACCTTCTGCACTTCGATGCCAAAATACAGGTCATTCATAAAGAACGTGGCAAACTGCCGGTTCAGATTAATAGTGTTTTCTGCGAGGCTCACGATTACTTCTCCATCCTGTTCGAAGACTGAAACGCGCGCTGGAGCTGTCCGGACGCCGGCACAAGCGCGGACTCTTCGGCATCCAGCACCTTGGCCAGCTTGCTGATCGAGCGCAACATTCCTTCGCGATCAAACCGCGACAGCGCTGCGGAGAAACCCGCCGGAATCGCCCCGGAGGCCGTATCCATCTGACTTGCGGGCTGAACCGCGAAGACTGGTATGCGCGAAAGCTCCGGCTGTTTACGAATTGTCTCCAGAATTCGAGCCGCGCCATCATTGGGCAGGTCAATCGCCGCGAGCACGACATCGAAACGACTGGCGTTCAACTTCGCCAGTGCATCGGCGGCGTCTGTTGCTTCGGCGACGGCGTACCCGCCCATCTCCAATGAGCTACGGAGCAGCCCGCGGCCGAAAGAGGAGTTTTCGGCAATCAGGATCCGGACCATGCGTTCCTTTTGGGCCTTTTCAAACCAACTTGTGTCCCCAGAACGAATGACCGCCTCCAAATCGAGAACATCGGTCACCTGATTACCTATCACAGCCGATCCGAGAATTCCAGCGCGGCTGCTCGCCAGGCGGATGTGGATTTGCTCATCCACGATGTCGACAATTTCGTTGACAATCATGCCGATGCGGTTATCGCCATCGGCGAAGACAATCACCTGCACCTGCGCGTCGTTACTGTCTCCCGTCTCAAGGCCCAATTGGCCATCCAAACCAACGAGGGGAAGGAGTTGGCCGCGATATTGGACTACGGGCCGGCCGGCGGCGAATTCGAGGCGGTCGCGTGGAATTACTTCCAGGCGGGCAACCAAGGCCAGCGGGACGGCAAGACGATCAAAGTTCCCGGCGCGGAACAGGAGCATCGAGTTCCGCTCGACACTCGGCGCATCACGAACTACCTTCTCCTCTCCGCGGCCGGTGCCGCGGCCTTCAGCGAGAACGCCGGAACGCTGGGCAATCCCTATCACATCCAGGATGAGGGCGACCTGACCGTCTCCCATGATGGTTGCGCCGGCATAACAGTTCAGCCCTTTCATCTGCTTGCCCAGAGGTTTCACAACGATTTCCTGCGTGTCGTCGACGCGGTCGACGACCAACCCGAATTTGCGGTCTTCTGCTTGCAGAAAGACGATATTCAGCACTTCGGGGACTTCATCAGCGCCGTCATCCAATTTCAGTACGCGGTCCAGAAATGCCAACGGGAGCAAATTCCCGCGCCACCGATAGAGCGGCGTGTTTCCGACCCACTCGATAAGCCGCCGGCCTTCGTCGCCTTCCAGGCGCACTAATTCCAAGAGACTGGTCTGCGGGATAACGAACCGCTGCTGCCGAACGCTCACGACCAGGCCAGGAATAATTGCGAGGGTCAGCGGGATCTTGATTCGGATAGTAGTGCCGAGTCCGCGGCGGCTCACAAGATCGACGGACCCGCCGATTTTTCCGATGTTCGTCTTTACGACATCCATGCCAACACCGCGGCCGGAGATACTCGTAACTTCCCTCGCGGTGGAAAAGCCCGGCAAGAACACGAGGTTTGCCAGTTCACGCTCACTCATCCGCTCGGCCAGTTCCTCGCGAATCAAGCCCTGCTGGATCGCCTTGGCCTTTACGCGTTTAGCGTCGATTCCGTTCCCATCGTCGCCAATCTCGATATTGACGTACCCGCCTTCATGGAAGGCTCGAAGCGTTAAACGGCCATCTGCCGTCTTTCCTGCGCGAATCCGGGCCTCAGGCGCTTCGATCCCATGGTCGCAAGCATTGCGAACAATATGCGTCAAGGGGTCTTTGATTGCCTCGATAATGGTCTTATCCAGCTCTGTTTCGGCCCCGTCCATCTCCAAATTCACTTGTTTGCCGCACTGGGACGACAGGTCGCGCACAACCCGAGGCAGTTTATTCCAGACAACCCCGATAGGTTGCATCCGCGTCTTCATGACACCTTCCTGGAGTTCTGAAGTGATCAAGTTCAGGCGTTGGCTGGTGGCTGTAAGCGAGGCATCTTCGAGCCGGGACGTAAACTGCAGTACTTGATTTCGGGCCAGCACCAACTCGCCCACCAAGTTCATCAGCTTATCGAGCAACCCGACGTCGACCCGGATCGTGGACTCCGCGAGAGCCGACCCCTTCGTTGTCGCCACAGTCTCCGGTGCGGCGGCTTCCGTTACGCCAGGCGTATTGCCCACCACCAGTTCCGTCACCGGCGCATTCGCGGGACCTGGCTGTGCCGCCCGGGCGGGGGCGGCGCTAGTTGGCCCCGGCTGGACGAGCGCGGCCGATTCCAACCGTCTTACGAGAGACTCATACTTGGCTCCGCTCTCCTTATTGGTCAGCTCGATCGCCGCCAATTCCACTTTCACGACATCAACCGTCTCCAAGACAAGCGAGACGAGTTCGGGGGTCAAATCCCGCTCACCGCTTCGTATCTGACCGAGGATGGTTTCGGCGTGATGGGTGACACCTTCAATGGTCGAGAAGCTCAAAAATCCGCAAGTTCCTTTCAGCGTATGGATAACGCGAAAGATGCTCGCCAGCAAAACCAAGTCCTTTGGACGTTGCTCCAGCAGCACCATCTCCTGGTCCAGGCGGCCCAGGTTCTCGTTGGTCTCGATGAGAAATTCTTTGGTAAGTTCGTCGTCTTCCACACTTGTACTCCGCCTACAAACACTATTTCGACAGAACCGGCGGCGGACATTAGCGTTTAGGGGGTATTGAATACCCCAAATGGGTAGGATTATCCCTAGGTTGTGCTGGACTACCCTCCCTGAGGGGGGGATTGACGCCCCGTTCAGGGGCGGAGCATACTGCCTCCATATGCCCTACGACAAAGAGAAAAGCCCTGCGGTCCGACGTGATCGGCGTAGGGGCGGCGGTCACCCGCCGACCCCTGCCACACCACCGTGCGTGCGGGTCCGTACACGGCGGTTCGAGTCGGTTACGCTAACAGTCCTCGAATAATGAAGGTAGCGCTGCCAGTGACCCGTAAATAGAGCTTGTCCCATGTTAGTGCGGGATCCGGCCCATCGAATTGGGAGCCTTTGCGCATTCAGAACATAAATGGATGATTTTGTTTGATTGCGGGAAAGAAGGCATTTATAATTTGGAATGCTCCATCCAGCCAGATCTTTGCTTGCTCCCCGCACTCGTTCCGGAACAAGCGTTTCTGTCCGGCCCGGTCCCGACTGTCTACGGTCCCATTGAGTACCGCGAATGGAAAAGCCAGTTGGAACGAATCGACGAAGTGCTGCGGCTGAGCGGCG
>CAMDKT010000544.1 GCA_945900935.1 Candidatus Sulfopaludibacter sp. SbA3
CTTGAACTCTTCGATGCTTTCGTAGGGCGGCGAGGTTTGGGCGAGAAAACCGGGGTTGGAGGCGAGCTGGGCGGAAATACCGTCGATGAGGATTTCCTGACCGAATTCGGGGCTGCCGTTGATGCTCTTGCCCCACTGGGTACCGACGACGCCGGGGGTGAGGAAGATAAAGGTCTCGGGTTGGCGGCGGCCGGAGGCGGCGGTGGTGGAAGCGCCGGAACCGATTTGAATGGGGAGGTCGAGGAGGGTTTGGCGCTGGAGAACTGTGGATACTTCAGGAGAAGAGGTTTGGAGGGCGATGGAACTGGAGGCGACGGTAACAGAGTCGGCGGTGTTGCCGACCTCGAGGGTGACGGTGATGTCGGCTTGGGTGGCGGTGAGGATGGTGAGCGATTCCCGAACGACTTTCTTGAAACCGGTCTTTTCGACTTCGAGGCGATAGACACCGGGCAGCAGGCCGCGCATGGCGAAACCGGAGTCGCTGGAGTCAGCCGTGACGGCTTGGTTCGTTGCGTGGCTCTTCAAGGTGATGCGCGCGCCGGGGACAGCTGCGCCGGAAGAATCAACCACCATTCCGTTCAGGCCGCCGAGATTGCCCTGGGCGTGCAGCAAAAACAGAGGAAGCGTAAGCAGGGCGGCGATCGCGCTTAATAGGCTGGGAAGCGTGTACATAGCATTTCGAGTATAGTTATACTTCCTCAGAAATACCAGGGTTGTACGGTGTCTGGCGGTTGCAAATCCACGGTATACGGTAGCGAGCCGCTCAACTGAAAAGGCTAAAGGGCCATCCTCACGGGTGGCCTTTTGGCTTTTTAAGATCGCCCTTGGGAAAGCTCGGGCCGTGGATAGCGGGGCGTGCATGCAAACACCACCATGTCGCGCACCCTGTTTCCGTAGCGGTCGGCCCGTGGTTGCTGGTTTTGCATGGCGGTCATTTTTGGGGTGGCGATCACGCTGGCTTTTTCGTCCATGGCGCTGACGAACTCACCTCGAGCCTCTGACCATCCCGATCGTCTTGGTAGACCTTCCAGATCATCATCGAATTCAGATTGTCATACGCATGGCGCATCTGATTTCCGCTGCCCCTTATATCTCGCCACGGCATTCCCGGACAAAGCTTCTCGCCTTGTGGTGCCAAACGCTTCGCCGCCTCGCTGATAACCAGAAGGGCATACTGGCAGGCGAATAACGTTTTCTGATTTTAATGGATCTCAAACGGCCCCCTGTCCTTCAGGAACCCTTCAATATGGCCGATGTTTTCAAGGATGTCGACGAAACACTGATACGGGCTAGAAGACAAGCTCAGCCTCACGCTCCGCATTGGGCCTGACATGGTCTCGGAGCCTGTGCCGGTCAGCCAGATCCACCGGCACGCCGCCCAGGATGTCCGATATCAGATTGCGGATACCCTCAAACCCGATGAGGGACACGGCCCGGTCAAACTCATATAGAAGATCCACATCGGATTCCGGCCCGGCTTCCCCTCGGACGACAGAACCGTGCAAAGCAAGGTGCGCAATCCCCGCCGCCTTCAGCTCCGGTTCGTGTGCATGCAATGTTGCGATGACCTCGTTCTTGTCCATGGGGAACTCTGCCATATTCATTATCTAGAGCTTGTCCCACGAAGCTTGCTCGCCAATGAACACGGGCTCTCAGTAACAGGCGCCTCTGGCTCAAAAATCGTCGCGTTGGCTGCATTCGGCCAAAACGACCGGTCGCAATTTTCACCGTCTTTCAAGTCGTTCATGAGGTTCGGTGCCTGAAACGGTTCGGACGAAGCGCAACCCCCGTGTTTTCAATAGCGCGTTCTTCGCCGGTGAAAAAATCGGGAAACGGGACAGGCTCTATCTAGCATCATTGTCCAGCATAAGGGACCAGATGCAGAGCTTGCGGTAGGACAGACTTCCCGTGCGGTCTAGCCAAAACCGGAAAACAGGTTACCGATCCACAACCAAATGGAGCGGCGATAGCAGTCGTTGAAAAGTACGCGCTTTACCCAATCTACGCAAATTGCGTATAGTAGTGAAGTGCCCGCGCCACCCATGACAGTCGTGGAGACGGATCGATTTCTTGCCGACGCCGCGCAGTTCTGGACCGCTCCGGAACGTGAAGAATTGGTACTCTACCTCGCGCAAAGCCCGGAAGCGGGCCAAATCATTCCTGGGACCGGAGGTGTTCGAAAACTGCGCTGGTCCATGCCCGGAATGGGAAAGCGATCCGGGGCGCGCGTTATCTATTACTTCCACAGCACCCGCCTCCCGCTCTTTTTGCTCGCCGCCTACGGAAAGAGCGAGAAGGCCAACTTAACGCAAGCCGAGCGCAACGCGATGAAACGCATCGTCCCGTTCATCGTTGCCACTTACTCAATCGCGAAAGAATAGGAGATCCCGATGCCCCAAAAATCCACAGTCAAAAAACCAGCGGAGAGCCGGCGCACGACGGCGGCGACACCCTCCGTCGGCGGGCGGATCGTCGAAGGACTCAAGGAGGCCCTGGCCTGGTCCAAAGGCGAGCCGTCCAGCGCCCGCGTCAACCTCGTGCGCGTTCCCGACATCGACATCCGCGAACTCCGTCGCGGCATGGGACTCAGCCAGTCCCAGTTTGCTTCCAAGTTCGGGCTGCCGCCCGGGACTCTGCGCAATTGGGAGCAAGGCCGAGCGCGCCCCGACGCTCCGACCCGCGTCCTGCTCGCCGTCATCGCCAAGCATCCGGAAGCCGTCGCCGATGTGCTGGACAAAGCGAGCTAGGAGTCTGTCCACCCGGCCGCACGGTTCCTGGTTTGGAATCAGGAGGTTCCCGTGGCTTGCAGGATTGCCAGTATTGTTTCTTCGGGGAGGACCCGTGACCCAACCGCCAGTTGCATACCGAATCTTCGAAATCATCCGGTCAACTCTCCGCAATCGGAACTTCCTGCGATACTGATGAACGCGCCCCAACATGAAAAAAACTGTCGGCAAGAGCTTTCTGCATAAACTCGGCCGGTCCGCCGTGATAGCGGCGCTGGGCTTTGCGGCCGTCGCGATTCCACTCCATTTTTACTTGCGCAAGCAACTGGCCGGCGCTCCGGAAACCATACGCGCGCAGGGTTGGCCAATCCGCCTGATGCACGTGCTTTTCGCCAAATACGTTCTCCGGTGGATCGATGTGGAAGGCCAGGAGAATCTTCCCGAAGGCTCCTACATCCTGGCCGCCAATCATGCCTACAAATCGGGTGTGGACGGATTCATTCTCGGCCACCTCCTGGCTACCCGCGCGGAACGCGTGCCGCGCATCGTCATCACGGCGGATGATCGCAATTGGGTGGTGCGCATGGAACGCTGGGTGCTCCATTACTACGGGATTGCCCTCCTGGTGGGCGATCCGGCGGCGGGCCGGCGGCAGGGCGCTTCGGACACGATCGCCGCATACCTCCGGAAGAGTAACCGTAACACGGTGCTGATGTTCCCGGCCGGCCGCGCGATCGCCGATCCCGTTCCGCAGTTGAACAATTGGAGCACCGGGGCCATGGTCGCAGCCTGGAAGGGCAACTGTCCCGTGGTTCCCGTCGCAGTTGGAGGGTTGCGCCTGGACTGGACTCCGGAGACGGTTATTTTCTCCGCCATGGAAGCCGATGATAAGGCGGCGGACGGCGTTACGCCTCCCTTTCGTATCTACGTTCGGATCGGCAAGCCCATCCTGCCTTCGGGCGATCCTTTACACGATACTGAGCAATTGCGGGATGCCGTCGCTGGGCTCATGCAGCAGATTCCTGGCTTTCGTCCCGCGCCCGGTGAGTCCCACCCAGACTTCGGGAAGCTAACCCTTCGCGATGGCCGCACTTTAGCTTACATGGATCGCGGGCCGCGCACAGGCACCCCGATTCTCCACTTCCACAGCTTTCAGGGGTCGCGGATCGAAGGCATGGGTGCCCACGACGACCTTCTCGCCAAACTGCACATTCGCCTGATAACTCCTGACCGTCCCGGCATCGGCCTGTCCACTCCGTCGCGTGACCGCACGGTTGCCGATTGGGCAACCGATGTGCGGCAGTTGACGGACCACCTTCTGGGAGTGGGCCAACCGTTCTCGATCCTAGGTTTTTCCGCCGGCGCAACGTATGCGCTGGCCTGCGGCCAACTGCCGGGATTGCGGGCGGTGTCCCTGGCAGGCGGTCTGGGCCTGCCGCATCTGATCGCCAACTGGCGTCGTTTCTCGCAGAAAACCTTGCACATCCTGCTTTCGGCAAAGCTGGCAAACTTCCACGCGGCGACCTTTCTCCGGATCGAAGCGAAGCACCGCGACCGGCTCCTCAACGACTGGTCGAGCTACTTCGCGGACGTCAAACAGGGCCTTTGCGCCGACGACGAGCGGGTGCTTTCGCAGCCGGAAGTGGAAGAATCCTTCCGCCAGAACCGGCGCGAGAGTTACGCGCAGGGTCCGGGTTACCTGCTGCAGGAAGTTCAGGCGCTCTATTCTGACCCCGATATCGACCTGACCAAGCTGGCGGCCTGCACGGTGCTGATCACCCACGGCACTGACGACCAGGTAGTA
>CAMDKT010000545.1 GCA_945900935.1 Candidatus Sulfopaludibacter sp. SbA3
AGTACTGCCGGCGCGACCCGCTGCGAGCCCCCCGTTACCGAGCCGCCTCCCCCCGTTACCGAGCCGCGACCGCAAGGGAGCGGTCCTCCTCGTCACCGCTCTAGCCCTGATCTCGCTCAACCTTCCGGCCGCAATTCTGCCCGAAGGTATGGAATTCCACTCCCGGAAAACCGTCACGGCGCTCCACCCGGAGCCAGCCGCGGTTTGGAGTGAATTCGGACTCCAGGAAGCCGAGCGAGCCGAATACGCCGGCGCCAAGGGCCGCTTCGCCATCTCCGCCTGGCGCCTTACCGACGCCACCAACGCCCAGGCCGCGATGCAACTCCTCCGCACCGCCCTCCCCGCCGGCGCCTCCATCCAGCAACGCGGAAACTACGTCCTCCAATTCGAAGGACGCAAGCCACCCGAAGAGGAAACCATGATGCAGCTGATTCTCAGTATGCCCCGTTTCGACCATTCCTCTTTACCCGCATTGACCGGCTTCCTCCCCGCTGCCGCCCGCCACCGCTATAGCGAACGTTACATCCTCGGTCCGGCCTCGCTCGAAGCGTTCATCCCCGGCATGTCGCCTTCCCTCGTTGCCTTCCACTTCGGCACCGAAGGCCAGTTGGCCCGCTTCAAGGACAAAGACGGCGACGTCACCGTGGTGCTGTTCAACTACCCCAACCCCCAAATCGCCAAAGAGCGCCTCGCCGCCTTCCAGGAGCACAAGCAGTACATCGCCCGCCGTTCCGGCCCCATTCTCAGCGTTGTCACCCAAACCGCCACGCCAGACGCGGCTGAGCGAATCTTGGCCCAAGTCCGCTGGGAAGGAAACGTCACGCTGAACCAGCAAATGCCCGATCCGAAAGGCGACAATATCGGCGTTCTCTTCCTCAACATCACCAAGTTCTCCGGCATGATGGCCGTCTTCGCCCTCCTTGCCGGGGTCGGTTTTGCCGGTTTTCGGCTGCTGGGAAGAAAATTATCGGGTCAGAAGCCCGGAGAAGATACCGTGATGATCGCCCTCCGCATCGACCAGTAAACTCCTCAGATTCTTCAACTTGCCGTCATCCGCCTCGGATTTCCCCGAGTTGTGGCGTTAGCACGCAAAATGTTGAAAGTGTTTATTATCAATGAGTTAGTAGATTTTGTGGGAAGAACAACTTTGCTCTTGACGAAAACCCAAAGACGCCATACCATCACAATCACATACCAGGAATCGTCGGCAGCGTAGCCTCGAGACCTGATTCTCCCAAACATCGACCGGCGGGCCTTGGCCCGCCGATGTCGTCTCCGAAGTACATTTGAATCCCCACGTCCCCAAAGCCGACCCCCCAGCTTCCTGGCGTGATCGTCTCCAAGCACTCCGAAATCTCCCACCCCTCCTCCGCATGGTTTGGGAAACCAGCCCTTTCCTCGCCCTCGCCTCCCTCGTCTGCCGCCTGATCTGGGCTTTGGTGCCACTGGGGATGCTCTGGGTCGCCAAACTCATCGTCGACCTCGTAGTCGTGGCCGCAACCGCAAAAACCGGCGTTCCTGACGGCCTCTGGCCCCTGGTCGCCGCTGAATTCGCCCTCGCCATCGCCGGCGACCTCCTCATGCGCGCCGCCGGACTCGCCGAAAGCCTCCTCGGCGACCGTTTTACACACCACATCGGCGTTCGCCTTATGCGCCACGCCTCCACCCTCGACCTCGCCAGCTTCGAAGATCCCGTCTTCTACGACAAACTCGAACGCGCCCGCCGCCAGTCCGCCGCCCGCCTGGGCATGCTCTCCCAAATCGCCGGACTGCTCCAGACACTTCTATCTTTACTATCAGTATCGGTTGTAATCATCTCATTCTCATGGTGGTTCCTGCCGATACTTGTCCTCGCGCTGCTCCCCGTTTTCTGGGGCGAAACCAAATTCGCGATGCTCGCCTACTCCCTCCTTTACCGCTGGACCCCGGAACGACGGGAACTCGATTACCTCCGCCTCCTGGGCGCCAGCATCTCCACCGCGAAGGAAGTGAAGCTCTTCGGCCTCGGCAATTTCCTGATCGACCGCACCGAAACCCTCTTCGGCCGCTATTTCCAGGAAAACCGGAAACTCGCGATTCAGAAAGCCGTCACCAACGCCGTTCTTAACGTGCTTCCCCTCGCCGGCTACTACGGCGCCTACGCCGTCATTTTGTACCGCACCGCACGCGGTGAACTCTCACTCGGTGACCTTACTTTCCTCTCCGGAGCGTTTTTGAGGTCGCGAAATGCGCTCGAAAACGTGTTTTCCACGCTCTCAAACGTATCGGAACAGGCCCTATTCGTGCGCGATTTGTTCGAATTTTTTGACTCCAAGCCATCGATTGAGGACGCCGCGCACCGCCTTCCCGCTCCCCGCCCGATCCGCCAGGGCTTTGAATTTCAGAATGTTTCGTTCGCCTACAGTAACTCCGGAAAGCCGGTGCTGGAAAACGTGAGCTTCCGCTTGGAACCGGAAGAAAGATTGGCACTTATCGGTGAGAATGGCACCGGAAAAACGACTCTCGTCAAGCTCATCACCCGCCTCTACGATCCAACCTCCGGCCGCATTCTCCTCGACGGCGTGGATCTTCGGGAATACTCCCCGGCCGATCTCCGCAAAGAGATCGGCGTCATATTCCAAGACTATGTTAAATATGACATGTTAGTGAAAGAAAACATTGGGGTTGGCAGCATAGAAAGTTTCACTGATCTGGCCCGCGTCGAGGACGCCGCCCAAAAATCCCTCGCGTCTGATGTCGTCACCGGCCTCGCCAAAGGATATGAACAAATGCTAGGCCGACGGTTCGAAGGCGGCGCGGAACTCTCGATGGGCCAGTGGCAGAAAATCGCCCTTGCGCGCGCTTATATGCGCGACGCCCAACTTCTGGTACTCGACGAGCCGACTTCCTCGCTCGACGCGCGCGCGGAATTCGAAGTATTCCAGCGGTTTGCCGAGCTTACTAAAGGAAAGATGGCAATCCTGATTTCCCACAGGTTTTCCACAGTGCGGATGGCTGACCGGATACTGGTCCTTGGCGGCGGCCGGATCGAGGAGCAAGGCACCCACGCCGAGTTGGTGGCGAATGGCCGACGGTACGCGGAACTGTTCGAACTGCAGGCCGCCGGTTATCGATAAAGAATTTTCCACATGTCAAATCAGGGCCGGTGGGATTAGACTTCCACCTTCACTGCATATTCCTTCAGGAACTCCGGCGTCAGATCGACGCCCAGGCCAGGCGACTCCGGAACCTCCCAGTGCGACATCGACGCTTTCCATCCATCTTTGAAAATGGCCGGATACTGGCGCGTGTTCGTGTTCCCTTCTTCCATGATTACGAAGTTCGGGATCGACGCGGCGACGTGAATCGATGCCGCCGTGCAGATCGGGCCGTTCGGATTGTGCGGCGCGACCGTAACATAGCAAGCATCAGCCATCGCGGCGATTTTCTTCATCGCAGTGATGCCGCCGGCGCGCGCCGCGTCGGGTTGGATGATGCGCGCCGCCTGTTTCTGTAGCAGCTCCCGATAGTTCCAGTGCGACTGCAGACCTTCACCGGTCGAGATCGGAATATTTGTCGAACGCTGTAGCGCCGCCATCGCGTCGACATCCTCCGGCGGGACCGGCTCTTCAAGGAAGAAAATGTCGAACGGCTCCAGCATCTTTATGATTCGCCCCGCCGATGCCATGTTCCACTTGCCGTGCGCCTCAATGCAAATATCAAATGCCGGACCCGCCTCCCGCACGCCGCGCACCATCTCCCGCACTTCGTTCAGCACGCCCGTCTCGATCTGCCTGCCAGGCCCGGGATACTCGCCGAACGGATCCCACTTGCCCGCTGTCGCTCCCTGGGCCATCAGTTCCTTCGTGCGCAGTCCGTAGGCTGCGGCGGTCCGCGGGATGTTACCCCAGCGATAGCTCGTGTAGATGCGGATCTTCGGATGAACCTTGCCCCCCAACAGCTTGTACACCGGCACGCCAAGCTTCTTGCCGAGAATGTCCCACAATGCAATGTCGATCGCGCTAATGCCCGCAAACAACGTCCCGCCGAGCGAATTTTCCTCCACGAGGTACATCTTCCGCCAAAGTCTTTCGATGTCCCACGCCGGTTCGCCGATTACCAACTTCGCCAGCGACCGGATCTGCGCATAGACCGGGGTGACATTGGGCGGAGTTGTGCCCTCGCCCCAGCCGTGCAGCCCGTCCTCGGTCTCAACGCGCGCACAAACGATATCTTTGCGGTTTCCGATCTGGATCACGTACGCGTCGACCCGCTTGATCCGGAGCGAGCCGGTCTGCGCCGCCGCCGCCCCTGTCCAGGCTGCCGCTCCCAACGGCATCATCATCCACTGTCGTCGAGTCATGCAATGCAGAATATCAGTTTGGGGCGACTGGCGGGTCCGTGCAGCGGACTCACACGTCTATCTTTTTTTGAGGGCAGTTGCGGTGTGCCTTCAATAGCGCTGCCAGCAGATTCTCCATCTCATCTGGTTCATACAGGAAATAGTGTCCGCGCCGCGGTAATTCCTGGTACCCGCACCCGGGAA
>CAMDKT010000546.1 GCA_945900935.1 Candidatus Sulfopaludibacter sp. SbA3
GGGAAATTGTGAAAGACGACAAAATCCACGGAGCCGGAGACGATCTGGCCTTGGGCGTCGCGCACGGCGTGGGCGTACAATACCGCCGTGCCGGAGGCGGCGTAACCGGTAATCGCGGGGACTTCATTGTCTGGAGAGAGGGCAGCGACGAAAACCGCCGTATCGGCCGACTGGGCAAACACGCTGAGAGTCAGCGTGCTGAATAATAACAATAGTTTTTTCATTTTGGTTTCAATGCCTGACTGTAACCATACGGCATTTAGTCACTCGATGCGTATCGTCCGGGGGCAAAATTAACAATTACTTCGAGCCTTGGCGACCGCGCGCTGCCAGCCGGACCAGAGCGTATCCCTCTCCGATGTTGGCATTTGGGGTTCGAAGACTCGCTCGGCACGCCAGAACGACTGTACTTCGGCTTCTGATTTCCAGAACCCGGTGGCGAGCCCAGCCAGGAAGGCCGCGCCGAGCGCCGTCGTCTCCAGATCGGCGGGCCGCACGACGGGCCGATCCAGTATGTCGGCTTGAAACTGCATGAGGAAATTGTTGGCCGCCGCGCCGCCGTCGACGCGCAGTTCGGCGAGCCGGGCACCGCTATCGCCTTCCATGGCCTGAATGAGTTCGCGCGTCTGGTAGGCCATCGATTCGAGTGTGGCGCGAACGATTTCGGCGCGGCCCGAACCCAGCGTCAATCCGGTGATTTCCGCGCGCGCTTCGGCGTCCCAATGCGGCGCGCCGAGGCCGACAAACGCCGGCACAACGTAGACTCCGGCGGTGCTGGGAATCGACATCGCGATCATTTCGGACTCCGGCGCGTTGTCGATAATGCCAAGTTTGTCGCGCAGCCATTGCACGGCGGCGCCGGCGATGAAGATGCTGCCTTCGACGGCAAATTGCGCTTCCTTTGTGGTGGATGCGGCGCGGGTGGCAAGGAGCCGATTTTCTGAAACCGGCTCCGTTGCGCCTGCGTGCAACAAGGCAAAACAACCGGTGCCGTAAGTATTTTTCGAAAGGCCCTTGGCAAAGCAGGCTTGGCCGGCGAGGGCGGCCTGTTGGTCACCGGCGATACCGGCGATGGGAATCTCCGCGCCGATAATTGCCGCATCGGTATGTCCGATGACCGCCGAACTGGGAACGATGGCGGGCAACATGGCGCGAGGCACATTCAGGAGCGACAGAAGTTCGCTATCCCAATCGCCGGTGGCCAGATTCATGAGCATGGTGCGGGAGGCGTTGGTGGGATCGGTGACATGGACGCGTCCGCCGGTGAGATTCCAGATGAGCCAAGTGTCGATGTTGCCGAACAGCAGATCGCCGTTGACGGCTTTTGCGCGCGCCCCGTCAACGTTGTCGAGAATCCATTCGATCTTCGTGCCGGAAAAGTACGCGTCGACGACGAGACCTGATTTGCGGGTGATCTTGGCGGCGTGCGCGGAAAGGTCACGGCAGCGCGCGGCGGTACGGCGGCATTGCCAGACGATGGCGGGCGCAACCGGTTGACCAGTGGCGCGATCCCAGACGACGGTGGTTTCGCGTTGATTGGTGATGCCGATGGCGTGGACGTCATTGGGCGTCACGGCGGCCAGCCCAAGCGTGTTGCGGACGGCCTGCAATTGCGACGTCCAGATGAGCGACGCGTCCTGCTCCACCCAGCCTGGTTGCGGGAAATGAGAGACGATGGGGACAGCCGCCATGGAGACGCGGCGCGCCTGTTGATCGTAGAGCGCGGCGCGCGCGGAAGTGGTTCCTTCATCAAGGGAGAGAATATAGGGCATCGGGATGATTATAATGACGATATATGTTTTTTCGCCGCGAGAAAGAAATCAAGCTCACTTTTGCCGGCCGGTTGAGCGCCGCGCGAAGCGCCGGGTTCACCGTCGAGGGGACACTGGTATCGCGCCGCGGGCTGGGCTGCCTGGTCACGGAAGGACCGGACGGGCTTCCATTGCTGAATGAAACGGGCCTGCTGGTGCATGGAAAAGAGATCGCGCGCCTGGTTCACGGCGGGTACCAGATGTTTTTCGTTACTCGCGATGGCCACAAGATGGCGGCATTGGCGGACCATTTGAAGGCGCTGCACTCGTTTACGGAAGACTTGACCGAGGCGATGGGCGCGACGTCGATGTACAACACCGGCCTGGGAACGATCTGCACGGGGCATTTGTATGATCGGGTTAAGGATCGCGACCAGGGCGAAGAGAAACGGCCCTGGGAATAGACCGCGTTAGCGGAGCAGCACGGCGAGCCAATCGTCGGGAGAGGCCGGCAGCAGGCCTTGCGGTTTTCGTCCGTTCAGCGCGGCTTCGAATTTTCGCCAATGCCCTTCGCTGAAGGGATCGATCTTCGGCTTGGCTTTGGCGTACAACGCCAGCGCCGCCTGATTTTCGCCGCGCAGAAAGTGGCGGAGCGCGGCGATGGCCTCGGGCGGAACGGGGAAGCCGGTTGGAATCGGCGTGCCATCCATCAGACTGCCGAGAAACGCGGCTTCGACGGCCTTGGGATCCAACTGCCTCCGGTGTGCCTGCGCCGCCGTAAAATCCCGTTTGTTCAGCGCTATGAGGGCGAGAAGGAGTTGCGCCCGGCCGCGGTCCGTCGAATCGCTTACGGCGCTCAATCGTTTTATCGCCTCATCCTGCTCAGGGCCGCTCCAATCCCAAACGGCTTGGAGGATGAGCGTGTTGCGAAGCCCGGCCTTCGTCCGAAATTCCAGATACCGCGCGAGCAGGGCTTGTGACCGCGATTTGTCGCCAGCGTTACGGGCAGCATCGGCGGCCTTCCACAACTCCTGTCCGTTCAAGAACGTGACATTGAGATTCGCCGTCTGTTCGAAGAATCGGGAGGCGTCGGCAAAGGCACCGAAGAAGTAGGCGATTTCGCCGCGGGTATCCAAATAGCTGGGGTCATTGGGGGCCGCCGTATGGGCGGCGGCGGCGTAACGCTCGGCCTTGGCGCGGTCCCCCATGAAGGCCGCTACGTAGGCGGCCTGATTGAGAAATCGGGGGTTAGGAGCCACGGCAATCAACTGGTCAAAGAGTTGAGCGGCGGTAACGAAATCCCTACCCGCGGCGGCGGCCTGCGCGGCCTGGGCCCGCAGTTCGAGGTCTGCCGGGGATGTTCGGGCGAGCGCGGCTAACGCGTGGGCGCGGGCTGCGCGGTCCTGGCTCAACTCGGCCATGCGCAACCGGATGCGCGCGGCATCGAAAGGCGCCATGGAATTGAGCGGCGCTCCCTTCAACACGGCCAAGGCACCCGGCACGCCGCCGCGCGATTGCGCCTCAGTCGCCCATGCCAGCCACACGGCCGAAAAACCCGGATCGCTATTCGCGGCCTTTTCCAGAGCGTCGAGGTTTTTGGAACCGGCCAGTAGCCGCAGACTTTCGGCCTTTATAGCGGGGCGCGGCGTGACGCCAACGCGGCTGGCAATCTCGCCCGTGAGCTTTGCGACACAATCGGCAAGAGTTCCCGCGCAGGAAATCGGCTGATCGTTTAGTTGGAGTTGGAACCGTCCGCCGGCGACATACCCGGCTACGATCCAGGCCGCCTGCAACTCGGGCAAATCCCGGCGGTGACCGGCGATAACGGCATGGAGCGCGGGTTGCGCCTGCAAAGAATCCCAAACAGCGAGTTGGAGCGCAGCCGCGTCAACGGCCGCGTCCGCGCTGGAAGCGAGGTTTTCGATAGGAAGGATGGCCAATCGCCGCAACGCCGGCGTCTGTTCGCGCGCGCACCCGGCAAGGACGACAACGGCGAGCAGCCAGCTAGAGCGCACGCGGCTCCAGCTTCATCAACTCCAGAAACTCCGGCAATTGCCGCATGGCTTGGAAGTCGGTGTCTTCGGCGAATTTGTCGCGCTCCTTGAAGCCCTCCTCAATCGCTTTGCGGATGTAGAGCAAGGCCCGCTCGGTCTGCCCGGATTTCGCGTAGGTTTTGGCTAAATAAAAATGGAACTTCGCCCGCTCCTCGACGCTGCGCTCCTGGAGCAAAACGCCGTGGGAGTTCCGATGCTCAAAGACTTCGGGATCGAGCGACAGCGCGGTCTGATACTCGGTAAAGGCCTCCTGATATTTCTTTCGGGCAAAATAGGCGGTCCCGAGATTGGAATGGATGGAAGCCGACGCCGGATTCAGTTTCAGCGCCTTCTTGTATTGGCTGATTGCCTTCCGGTAGTTTCGTTGGGCGTAGTAGATGGTGCCCAGGTTATTGATGGCTTCTGAATAACCGGCGTCCAGTTTTTGCGCGCGCTCATACTGCCTGCGCGCTTGCGGCAGAAACGTAAGCTGGTGATAGGCGATTCCGATTTTATTAGCGAGAATCGAGGAATTTGACGTGTCCTTTTGATAGACGTCGACCGCCTCGCGATACATCTTTCTGGCCATGAAGATGTCGCCGCGCTGCTCCAGCGACAGGTTTGGCCGCGCCGCGGACTCCGGCACCGGCAGTTTCAGTCCGTCATTGGCCGCCTGCTGGGCGGCAAGGCTTACCGCGAAAACAACCAAAAACAAGTACGAGAGGGGAAGGGCC
>CAMDKT010000547.1 GCA_945900935.1 Candidatus Sulfopaludibacter sp. SbA3
TTCCCACAACCATTTCGGTGCCATCGCCCAAAGCCGCGAACGCTTCGAACGCCGCTTCGGGTTGCTGGAAACCCTCGACGCGCCGCTTCGCCAGGCGCCAATGAACGAGGCCATGGCGGCCTACGCCGGCTACTACGGCCGCGCCCGCGCCATGATGTATAACGACGTTGTCGATAACATCTTTAAGTTCTCCGTCGATGACGAAAACCGCTACGGCGCCACCGGCGTCGGCCGCGCCGCCATCGTCGCCCGTAACGCCATCCGCGCCAAAAACGGCGCTATTTTCTTCAATATCAGCCAGGGCGGCTGGGACCTCCACGACAACCAGTTCACTGCCGGGACCAGCATCTACACGCTCACCCGCGATCTCGATAACGCCGTCAGCGCCCTCTCCGAAGACTTGAAAGCCACCGGTGAATTCGGCGAAACGCTCATCGTCGTCATGGGCGAATTCGGCCGCACTCCGGGGCCGCTCAATTCCCGCACCGGCCGTGATCACTACCGGAATGTGCAGTCCATCGCCATGCTCGGCGGCGGCATTCGCGGCGGCCGCGTCATCGGCGCCACCGACGCCCAGGGTTCCGCCATCACCGACTACGGCTGGTCCGGCAAGCGCGCCATTTATCCAGAAGATATCACCGCCAGCATCTATTCCGCCCTCGGCGTCGATTGGACCAAAAGCGTTCTCGACACTCCCTCACGCCGCAAGTTCGATTTCATCGTCGGTGCCGCCGACGGCAAGTTCGCCCCCGTCGAAGAGTTCTGGGGCTAACCATGCGCGCCCTGTTCGCCGCCGTTATCGTATCCGCCGCCGCATACAGCCAGTCGATTCAGATTCTCTCGGACGCGGCTCAAGTGCTTGTCGGCCGCAGCATGGATTTTCAGGCTATCGTCCGCGATGCGCAAGGCAATCCGATCCCCGGCGGCGCTGTCACTTGGGGTACCAACAACTCGACGATCGCAACCATCGATAACCGCGGCGTCCTCACAGCCCGCTTCCTCGGCACCATCCGCGTCCAGGCCCGCAGCGGTGCCTTCTTCTCGGAAACGGTCGTTCAGACCATTCCCAGCCGTGTCGATATTTCTCCTTCCCGTGTCGCGCTCGAAGTCGGGAAACAGCAGCGATTTACGGCCACCGCGTTTGACGCCAACGGCGGTGTCATCAATGGCGTCACGTTCGCCTGGTCCGTACTCAACCACCGTCTCGGCACCAGCCAGGTTGCCCGCATTGACACGACAGGCAATGTCAGCGGCGTCTCCGAAGGCGGCGCAATGGTCCTGGGAACGTATAACTACGGCGACGTCCAAACCGGCCTCCAACGCCAGTGGGTAGTTACAGCGCCCGTCGATGTCCAGGTCGCCAGGAGTTACGAACTTCGCAGGCTCTACTCCCGTGACCGCGTCCTGAAAAACGAGTTCGAAGTCCGCGCCAAGCCCACCATGCTCTGGCCCTCCGACGATGGCACTCTGTTTTTCAACGCCTCCCTCGGCGGCGTCGCCAACGCGCTCGTTAATTTCGATTACAACGCCAACACTTTTAAAATGGTGTCCGCCGGCGGCCAGACGCGCTTCGCTATCGGCAGTTACACCACCGAATTCCGTACGCATTCCGTCACCCATTCCGGCCGCGTCCTATCGTACGAAGATACGAATATCAATGGCGCTCAAATCAACCTCGGCGACAAAGACGGCGTCTACAATCATCTCTCCAATAACACGCCGCTCGCCAACACCGAGGCCACCGGCGCGCTCGTTCTGTCGCGTAATTCCTTCAATGACAAAGGCTTCTCCGTCGTCCGCGCCAACTTTCGCTTTGAACTAAACCCCCTCACCTACAACGGCCTTTTCCTTGGCTTTGAAGGCAAATACCCCGATCTCCTCGTCTCTACGTTTGACAGGCTTCCGGGCATTACCGGAGCTTTCACGATTGACGCCGACTTCGGCGTGGACGGGAAGGGAACTGCCGTCTACGGAATTACCGCCGGGACCAATCGTGTCTTCTTCAAGCAAACCGGCCTCGCCCGCACACGTCTAATCGGAATCGGCGATGAACTGCTCGGCTCCACCGTCCGCAGTTTCTCCGGCGGCCGCGGCAATCATCCCGCCTCCTGGATTGACGAAGATGGAACCATCATTCTCTCCGTTGTTCTGAATAACAACACCACCCACTATGTCCGCTGGCTGCCCGACGGCAAACTCGAAAGCCTGCAACTCACCGGGCAGACCGGCATTCTCTGGCACCGCCCGCTCCACGGCACGCTCATCCACGCCAATCCGTTCAACAACAAAGGCAATGGCGTCTGGCTCTGGCCCGTCACCGGCGAGGCCAAACCGCTACTTCGTTATACGAATGACCGCATTGACGGGGAAGTGATTCAGGACTTCGAAAGCGGTGCCATCAACGGCAAAGGCGAGATGTTCGCCTATGTCCGCGGCGACCGGTCGAACATGATGTTCGTGCAACTTGGGCTACAGCAACCCCGCGTCGTTCTGCGAAGCGGCGACACCGCCGCCATCCGCGCCCCGCAAAACGTCATCAACTTCATCGGCGGCGCTAAGAGCGGACTGCCCCATGTCTATTCCGGCGGCTCCAGCGGGTCCATTGTTGAGATGAGCCCCGACGGCCCCCGCACCGTCATGCCCTATGGCGAACGGCTCTGGGGCAATAACACCATGTGGTTCGGCGGCTTCCATGGCGGCACATGGAATGTGCGCAAGTCCCCGCACGGCGACATCTATTTCACCACCGGCTCCGGTATCGCTAAAATCGTCGACGGCGGACAGCCCGAACTCATCCTGCGATTCCCGCTGCGCGTTGGCACTCTCACCATCAACGCCCCCGGAACGGTCGACGTCAATAGCCGCGGCGACATGCTCTACGCCGCCTCCACCAGCGCCGGCGACTCCCGCATTTTCCTGCACCCCAGCGGCGCCGCCGAGCCTACGGAATTGCTGACCTACAGCGCCACGGCCGCCACTGCTACCACGCTCGACAACCGCATTGCCAGCGGCTACGACAGCTTCGCCTTCAACGACGAAGGGCACGTGCTCATCTCCCTGCGTTTCCGCAACGTGGCGATTCCCATCCTCTACATGCACGACGGCGCGCGCTGGAAAGAACTGGCCGTCCCCAACAACACCCGAGTCGGCCCGCATCTCCTGAACGGCATTGCCAATCTGCACCGCGCCGGCGGCGGCAAGCTCTATGCGGGATTGAACATTCCCAACGGAACCATTCTCTGTGAATGGATCAACGACCGCTGGGAAATCGTCGTGAATAACTCAACCGTTATGCCCAGCGGCCAAGTGGCGACGACGGTAGTAACTCAGGAATCCAACCGTAACGGCGACTTACTCTTTCAACACTCCAACGGCGGCAATAACTTTCTCATCGTGCGCCGAGGCGACAAGATGCATCAGGTCGTGAATCTGTTCCGTCCCACCGCCGAAGGCGATTACCTGGCCCGCATCAACTCCATCGACTTCCGCGACGACGGCACGGTTTATTTCTTAGCCGGCACGGTCGACGACGATCTCGTGCTTTACGAAGCCCGGCCGTTGTTCTAACCGCCGCATCATAGCCGCACCCCCACGCGCCTGGTTCGAGCCACGCATCAACTTCCGCGACCACGGGACGGTGCCGTCGCCGACGGACTAGGAGTGGTTCCAACAACCACGGCTCCAGCCTGATATCCTAACCGCAATGGCCCTTCGCATTCTCGCCTTCGGCCCTTTCGAGCTCGAGCGAAACGGAGAAGTGCGCGTCCTCCGCAAAAGCAGGGTCCGGCTCAAGATCCAGGGTCGGCCACTCGACAGCCGCCACGACTGTTTTCTCGCCGAAGGGCTACAATCAGGTGCACCGTTGTAGGGTCCGATAACAACTATTATGTCAACTCTTATGGCTTTTACCGGTCGGGTGATCCTTCCTGACCAGATCCTTGAAAAAGGCGTCGTCGAATGCGCCAACGGACGCATCGTCCGCGTTGCCAGGGGCCGGGCGAGCCGGTTAGCCAACGTAGTCATCGACGCTGGCGATGGATACATCTCCCCTGGATTCATTGACATCCATGTCCACGGCGCTAACGGGGCGGACTACATGGACGGCACGCCCGACGCGGTTCGTCAAGCCAATCGCGCCCATTTGCTCCGAGGCACGACGGCCCTTTTCCCCACTACTACCACGGGCTCACCGGCCGAAATCACCCGCATGATCGGTGCCTGCGCTGAGGTAGCCAAAAAGTGGCGGCCCGAAGATGGAGCCCGGATCGCCGGAGTCCATCTCTATGGGCCGTACTTCGCCGCCGGAAAAGTAGGCTGCCATTCATTGGCCGGCCGCAGAGAACCATCGCCAAATGAATACGATAGCTACTTTTCCTCAGGTATCGTCCGAATAGCGACTTGCGCCGCCGAATTGCCCGGCGCCATTGATTTCTACCGCGCCGCCCGCCGCCGCCGCTGCCTGATTACTTGCGGCCACTCCGACGCCAGTTGGCCCGAAATG
>CAMDKT010000548.1 GCA_945900935.1 Candidatus Sulfopaludibacter sp. SbA3
ACCGCCCTCCAATCTCTCAAAAATTCCAACGGCGTCCACGAAAGCCTAATCCTCTCCACTTGCAACCGCGTCGAAATTGTCGTCGTCACAGACGACAACCAAAACGCCTCCAACAGCGTCGAAGGCTTCCTCCATCTCGCCAAACCCGCCCACCTCTACCACTTCGAAGACCGCGACGCCATTCGTCACCTCTTCCGCGTCGCCTCTTCCCTCGACTCCATGGTCGTCGGCGAACCCCAAATCCTCGGTCAGTTGAAAGAAGCCTGGTCCCTCGCCAAAGAACAAGGCGTCCTTGGCCAATACCTCGATACCGTTCTAACCAAAGCTTTCAACGTCGCTAAACGCGTCCGCACCGAAACCACCATCGGCGAATCCGCCGTCTCCGTCTCCTTCGCCGCCGTCGAACTCGCCCGCGAAATCTTCGGCGGGCTCCAAGGCCGCGGCGTCCTCTTAATCGGCGCAGGCAAAATGAGCGAACTCGCCGCCCGACACCTCCATCGCTCCGGCGCCAACAGAATCTTTGTCACCAATCGCACCCGCGCCCGCGCCGAAGAAATGGCCGCCCTCTTCAACGGAACCGTCGTCGAGTACGAAAACTTCCAATCCGCCATGTCCGCCGAAATCGACATCGTCATCGCCTCCTCCGCCGCCCCCCACTTCATCCTCGACGAAGCCCAAATGCGCAACATCCGCGCCAAGCGCAAAGGCCGTCCCATTTTCCTCATCGATATCGCCGTCCCCCGCAACATTGAACCCGAAGTCAACAACCTCGAAAACGTCTTCCTCTATGACATCGACGATCTCGGCAAAGTCGTCGAACAGAATCGACAAGGAAGAGAAGCCGAAGCCCAAGCCGCCGAAATCATCATCGCCGAAGAGGTCGATAAACTCGTCGCCCGCCTCAAAGCGCGCGAAGCCGTCCCCGTTATCGTCGCCCTCCAAAACCATCTCGAATCCATCCGCCAATCCGAACTCCAACGCCTCCGCGCCAAACTCGGCCAACTCTCCCCCCAACAGGAGGACGCCATCGAAGCCCTAACGAAATCCCTAATGGCCAAAGTCGCCCACGGCCCCATCACCGAAATCCGCCGCAACGCCGTCCGCGACGATGGCTGGCAGACAATTGAAGATATCCGTCGTATGTTCAAACTGGACTCCCCCGAAAAATGAGCGAATTAATCATCGGCTCCCGCGGCTCACAGCTCGCCCTCTGGCAAGCCAATCACATCGCTGCCCAGCTAACCGCCCAAGGCCATTCCACCAGAATCGAAATCATCCAAACCACCGGCGACAAAATCACCGATGTCGCCCTCAGTAAAATCGGTGCAAAAGGCCTATTCACCAAGGAAATCGAAGAAGCCCTCCTCGCCGGAACCATCGATCTCGCCGTCCATTCCGCCAAGGACATGCCGACAGATCTCCCCAGCGGCCTCATCCTCTCCGCCTTCCCCGAACGCCAGGACCCCCGCGACGCCATCATCGGCGAAATGCCCCCAAACGCCATCGTCGGTACAAGCTCGTTACGACGCGCCGCCCAGCTCAAATCCATCCGCCCCGATGTCGACATCCGCGACCTCCGCGGCAACGTCGGCACCCGCCTCCGCAAACAAGCCGAGGGCCAATACAACGCCATCCTCCTCGCCGCCGCCGGCCTCATCCGCCTCGGCTGGCAGGACCGCATCACCCAATACCTTGACCCTGCCGAATTCGTCCCCGCCGTCGGCCAAGGCGCACTCGCCATCGAAACCCGCGATGACGGCGGCAAAGGACACCACGCCGCCGCCAAAATGGACGATCCCGAAACCCGCGCCTGCCTCACCGCCGAACGCGCCGCCCTCCGTGCTCTCGGAGGCGGCTGCCAAGTCCCCATGGGCGCCCACGCCATTCTCGAAAACGGCATCCTGAAAATCCACGGAATCGTCGTCTCCCTCGATGGCCTCACCGCCATTCGCGCCCACGCCCACGGCCCCGCCGCCGATGCCGAAAACATCGGCGTCGAACTCGGCCAAAAACTCCTCCAGGCCGGCGCCCGTTTATGACAGGCAAAGTCTTCATCGTCGGCGCAGGCCCCGGCGATCCCGAACTAATAACCGTAAAGGGACGCGACCTCTTAACCCAAGCCACCGTCGTCCTCTACGACAACTTAGTCGCCCCCGAACTCCTCCCCCCCAACGCCAAAAAAATCTACGTCGGCAAAAAGAAATCCGACCATTCCATGCCGCAAGAGGAGATCAACCGCCTCTTAGTCGAATACGCCAAAAACGGCGAAATCGTCGTCCGCTTAAAAGGCGGCGACCCCTACGTCTTCGGCCGCGGCGGTGAGGAAGCCGAAGCCCTCGCTGACGCCGGAATCAACTTCGAAGTCGTCCCCGGCGTCACCGCCGCCCTCGGTATCGCCGCCTACACCGGCGTCCCCCTTACCCACCGCGATCACAACTCCTCCGTCACCTTCGTCACCGGCCACGACCCCGATAAAATCGACTGGACCAAAACCGGCCACGCCGAAACCCTCGTCATCTACATGGGCCTCACCACCATCGGAACCATCGCCGAAAAGCTCATCAATGCCGGCCGCCCGCCCGAAACCCCCGCCGTCGTCGTCCAACGCGCCACCACTCCCCGCCAGCACACCATCTTCACCACCCTTGCCGAACTCAAACACGTCGTCGAAACCGCCCATTTGAAACCTCCGGCGACGATAGTAATCGGCGAAGTAGCCGCCTTAAGAGGCAAGCTCGACTGGTTCGAAAAACGCCCTCTTTTCGGCCAAACCGTCTTAGTGACAAGAGCCGAAGGCCAAAGCGAGGAAGGCAGCAGCCAACTCCGTAGACTGGGCGCCAACGTCCTCGATATTCCCGTCATTGAAATCCAACCTCCCGAAGACGCCGCCCCGCTAAACGAGGCCATTGAAAACCTCCAACACTACGACTGGATCCTATTCACCAGCGCCAACGCCGTGACCAAATTCTTCGCCGCCCTCTTCCTCACCAACCGCGATGCCCGCGCCATCCGCGCCCGCATCGGAGCCATCGGCACGCATACCGCCGCCGCCCTTCAAACTGTCGGCATAACCCCTGACCGCGTAGCCGAACAAGCCACCGCCGAAGGCGTCGTAAAAGCCTTCGAAACCGAAAACCTCGCCGGAGCAAGAATCATGCTCCCCAGAGCCGCCGTAGGCCGCGACGTAATCCCCAACGAATTCCGCCGCCGAGGCGCAAGGGTCGACGTCGTGCCCGTCTACCGCACCGCGGTTCCCCTCGAAAGCCTGGAAAAACTAGCCGCCGTCGACCACGCCGACTGGATCACCTTCACCAGTTCCAGCACCGTCAAAAACTTCCTCGCCCTAGGAGGCCGCCGCCTCCTCGAAGCCGGCGCAAAAGCAATATCCATCGGCCCCGCAACCAGCGAAACCATGAGAGCCCACAGCATCCCGATCACAGCCGAAGCCACCACCCACACCATGTCCGGCGTCATCGCCCAAATCACTTCCGCCTTACCGAAAGTAAATCCTCCAGATTAATCTCCGTTCCCCCAAACTCCGCTTTCAACCGGCCCGTCAACTTCACAACCACGCACGCACTCACCGCCACGCTGCGCACAAGCGGTGCTGGGACCAACCAGCCGGTTTCTCAACAGTAAACGGTGGGGAACCCAGGGCTGTCACTACAGGTCAGTCGATAGGCCGGACAATAAGTCATCCCGAATTCTCTCACGACGGCCGCGCCGTCTTTGTGTCCCGCAGCCGGAGGGATCGGACATCTGCAACGGCACCCTGCCAACGATAGCAAACAGGAAATCTGGATCGCCGAAAACATCATCCCCGCTCAATAAACACCCTGCGGCCGCACAACCCTCAGATGAACAGGTCCACAGGCACGCGAAAGTACTCGCTCAGCCGCTTCGCCTGCGCCTTACTGATAGACCGCCGCCCGCTCAACACTTCTGTTGCGGCCCCCTTGTTCCCCAGCACGGGCCAGATGTCTTTGTGCTTCAGCCCGCGTTCTTCCATCAGGCTGTTCAACGATTCGTTCGGCGAAACGCCGGGTAGAGGATGGTACTTATCCTCGTAATCCTCAATCAGCAGCGTCAGCACTTCCGCCAGGGCTTCCTCTTCCGGCGTCAGATCATCCCGCTCGTCCATTTCCAGCAGCATTGCCGTAAGCCGTGCGTGCTCGGCCCCGGTACGGATCGGCCGGGGGAGCGATTTCGCCAAGAGTTTCGCGTACACCGAATCCCTGATCTCCAGCGTCGTACTCATCGTTTCCATTCCCCCTTGCTGTATTCGTCATGGGTTAGTATGTGCAAAATGAATACCCGCTTGGTCCTGTAATTGACCCGGGCGATCAGCCGGTAATCATTTCCATGGATGTTGAACACCGTCCTGCGGCCAACGATGTCCGCATGGGAGAAATCACTCCTAACCTCGGCCAGAGAGCCCCAGTCCGCTCTCCTGGCTATCCGATACCAGTTCATCAGCGGAACCAGTGCATCCCGG
>CAMDKT010000549.1 GCA_945900935.1 Candidatus Sulfopaludibacter sp. SbA3
GAGTGCTTCGCCTGTGAATTCCGTCAATTCCATCTAAGGATTTATACCAGGAATCCTTGGCTTTGTTCAGCTTGTTAGCCTAACCCGGTGAATCTAAATGGACTATGTAGAAGAGCAAATCTACCCTGCCTCTCTGGCCAACGACCAGATCTTCTACCGCATCCTCGACGGCATTGTCGATTCCTACGTCCCCGTGCTCGATAACTACAGCGAGCAGATCGACGTTATAGAAGACTAGGTCCTCGCCGATCCCAAACCCGATCTTCTCGAACGTATCTTCACCCTTAAGCGCGCCTTCATCGAGCTCCGCCGCGTCCTCACCCAAACACGCGACCTCACCGGCCATCTCATGCGCGCCGAACACGCCCTCATCAGCCCCAAACTGAGCCCCTATTTCCGCGACGTCTACGACCACCTTTCCCGCCACATCGAAACCGTCGAAATGTCCCGCGACCTCCTGAGCGGCGCCCTCGACATCTACCTCTCCAGCGTCGCCAACCGCACCAATCAGACGATGAAGGTCTTGACCGTGCTAAGCACCATCGCCCTCCCCAGCGTCGCCATGAGCAGCTTCTTCGGCATGAACTTCGAGTTCTTCCCCTGGATCCATTCGCCCAACGGCCTGCTCTACGCCGCCGCCACTTCCGTGACGATTACGGCCGTCCTGATCTTATTTCTGAAATTCCGCCGCTGGATCTAGTGTCCGGGCCGGGCCAAAACTTGACAGCCGCCGATTAACGCGGATGAACGCCGATCATGGGATCACATTGTTCCATCGGCGTTTATCGGCGTTCATCAGCGGCACGATTCTCTTCTTCAATTCACCGGATATTGTCAATTCTTATCCGGGACACCGCGCTAGTCTACGGCCGTGTCCGCTCCTCCAACTGCGTCAGATACACCATCGCCGCGGCGCTCGAATCCCCGCACATCTCCCCGCTAGGCCGTAGCGCAATGCAAACCAGCGGCCGCCTCGGGTCGCCAAACAGCAGGCACCGGTTGTCGTCGCTCAACTGCGCGCACCGCACGCCCGCCGGCTTCCCAAACGGCATCCCAGGAATGACACTGGTGATCGACGGCGCAATACAACAGGCCCCGCAACCCGCGCGGCACTCCACCGCGCTACTCCGCGACCGGCGTTATCAGGAACGGCGTCGTCGTCGGCGCCGGCGACCCGCCGTCCGGCTCCACCGATAAGGCCACCGCCGCCGCTTCATCCAGGTTCACGGCCCCCGCCTGCAAGTGGATCGCGGTCCCATCCGCCAACGGCTTGAATAACCCCATCGGCCGCGGCCCGCCCACCTTCGGCACCACCCACATTTCGTATGTTCGGCCGGCTTCCAACGCCGGCAGATTCGCCGCCACTAACAGCACGCCCCGCGCTCCGTTCACGAAGACCTTGGCCACCGGCCTTCGCTCCTCCGCCGTGCCCGTCTTCAACAGCCGCGTTTCCGGCCGACGCAAAAACTCGAGCGTCGCATTGCGTTGTTCCAACTCCCCCTGCAAACCCTGCCGCTGCACGCCCGTATAAACGAGGCCCGCCACCAGACAGGCGCTCAACGCTACCCACGCCAGGTTCCAAGACAGCCGCGACGACCGCGGCTCGGCTATCGATAGCACACGCCGCCGCAAATGCTTCGACGGCGCCACTTCCGGTGCCAGCGTCCCCAGGATCGCGTTCGTCTCCAGCGCCCGTCGCAGCAGCGCCCGCGCCGCCGGATCGTTGCGCCGCAAATCTTCTTCAATCCGCCCGCGCTCCGGCTCTTCCAGCAGGCCCAGCACGTAGAGCTCGTACAGGCCGTTGTGATCGCTCCCGGGGTTCATGCCGGCACCGCCTGTTCCAGCTCGGCCCGCAAGACTTGCAACGCCGTGCGCACCCAGGTCTTCACCGTCCCCAACGGCTGCTTCATCCGCTCGGCCATCTCGGTCTGCGACAGCCCCTCAAAATAGGCCAGCTCGATCACCATCCGCTGCTTCTCGTTCAGCTTTTCAAACGCCCCCTTCAATTGCCGCGCCCGGTCGCTGTTTATCAGATTCGCTTCCAGATCGACGAACACCGCCGGCGTCTCCGTCGCGCTCAGCTCAATGGCGTTCTGCCGCGTGCGCCCGTCGACAGAGCGCAGGTAGTCGATAGCCCGGTTCCGCGCCACCGTCAGCACCCACGCCCCCAGCGCGCCCCGCTCCGCGTCAAACCCCGCCATACGGTTCCAAACCCGTAGAAACGTCTCCTGCGTCAAGTCCTCCGCAATCCCGTGATCGCGAACGATTCGCACGATCAGCGCGAACGCAATCCGCCCGTATTTGTCGTAAAGCGCGGCCAGCGCCTGCGGGTCCCGGCGCTGCAGCCGCGTGGCCAAGTCCCGGTCTCCTTCGGCATCCAAAGCCGCAAAAACGAACGGGAAGAAAAACATCAAGCAAAAATCTCTTTGATAATGTTCCCGCCGACAATCGTAGGCCGCTCGGCTCGCCCATTGTGCTGGTACGTCGTCTGTATGTGGTCCATCCCCATCGCGTACAGGATGCTGGCGTGAATATCATGCACATGGCATGGCTTCTCCACCGCGCGCAGGCCTATCTCATCGGTCGTCCCGACATACTGGCCGCCTTTGGCGCCGCCGCCCGCCATCCACATCGTAAAGCCCCATGGATTGTGGTCGCGTCCGTTGCCCTTCTCGTTGAACGGCGTCCGGCCAAACTCTCCGCCCCATACAACCAGCGTGTCTTCCAACAGCCCGCGCCGCTTCAAATCCGCGAGCAGTCCGGCGATCGGCCGATCCGATACCTTGCACCACTTACCATGGTTGCCCTCAATATTCGAGTGCGCGTCCCAGCCCGACCCCGACCCGCAGTACAGCTCCACAAAACGTACGCCGCGCTCGACCAGCCGCCGCGCCAGCAGGCAGTTCTGCCCGAACTGACGCGTGTCCTCGGAGTCCATGCCGTAGAGCGCCTTGGTGGCCTCCGTCTCCTTCGAGATATCCACTGCCTCCGCGCCCGCCGACTGCATCTCATAAGCCAGCTCAAACGACTTCACGCGCGCGTCCAGATCCGTGTCTTCCGTCTTATCGGCGCCCCATTGCTGATTGAGCTGCTTCAACAAACTCAGCCGGCTTCGCTGCCGTTCATCGGTGACGCCCTCTGCCGGTTTCAAATTCAAGATCGGCGTATCGCCCTGACGGAACTGCGTCCCCTGATAGGTCGCCGGCAGAAAGCCCGATGACCAGTTCTTCGGCCCGCCGAGCACTTCCTTGTCATCGGTCAGGACGACGAAGGTCGGCAGATTCTTGTTCGCCGTTCCCAGCCCATACGTCACCCAGGCGCCCAGCGCCGGACGTCCGGCCAATATGTCGCCCGTGTTCATTTGGCAGACGGAACCAACGTGATTCAAGCCATTGGCCCAGCAGGAGCGAATGACCGTCATATCGTCCACGTGCTGGGCAATGTGCGGGTACCAGTCGCTCACCCACATCCCGCTTTTGCCGTGCTGTTTCCATGTCCGCGGCGAGCCCATTAGCGTGTTCCCGCCTGTGCCCATCGCCGTGATCGGCTTGCCGAAGCTGGCCGGCATCGGCTGGCCGGAGAGCTTGTTCAGTTCCGGCTTCGGATCGAAGAGGTCGATGTGGCTCGGCCCGCCTTCCATGAACAGCCAAATGACGGATTTCGCCTTCACGGGGAAATGGGTCTTCTTCGGCGTCTCGGCCCCTTCGGCCAGCATGCTGCCCAGCGCAATGGCGCCCAGCCCGCTCCCGGCCCGCGAGAAGAACTCCCGGCGGTTCGAAACGTTCCAATGATGCCGCAGTTTTCGGTTCATGTTAGTTCACGTAGAGGAATTCGTTGGTGGATAAAAGCGTCTGGCAGAGGTCCGCCCACGCCTGGGTTTCGTTCCCGGTCAACTTCGTCTGCCTGTCCAGGAACTCGCGCGCCCCGGTGCGCTCGGCGGCCGATGGTGTCCGCTGGACCGCCAGTTTCCAGGCCCGGTCCAACATCCCGTCCACGGTCTGGCCCGCGTCGTTGCGAACTCGTTCGGCAAAGCTCGCCGACCATTGAGTCACCAGCCGGCTGTTCATTAGCTCCAGCGATTGCGCGGGATTGATGGTCATGTTCCGCCGCGCGCAGCTCTCATGGGTGTCCGGCATGTCGAAGGCGTCAAACATCGGGTATCGGGTATTTCGCCGCACAAATACATATACGGAGCGGCGGTCATGATCGGATGGATCTGTGTTGACCTTCCATCCGCCGCGCGTCACCACGCCGGCCGGAAGCGGCGGAAACACGGGCGTTCCGTACATCTTCGCATTCAGACGGCCCGCCACGGCGAGCATCGAGTCGCGAACGGCTTCCCCTTCCAAACGATGCCGCGGATACTTCCACCACAGCTTGTTTTCCGGGTCCTTCACGGCGTTCGCGGCGTGGTTTGCGCTTGCCTGCTGCCAGATCGAGGAGAGCATGATCTGCTTGTGCAGCTTTTTCAAACT
>CAMDKT010000550.1 GCA_945900935.1 Candidatus Sulfopaludibacter sp. SbA3
TTGAAAGGCCTGCAGCGTGTTCTGGTGGATGAACACGCCGATGGGACCCTGTTCAGGAAGGAAGTGGGCGAGGTGTTCGACGACTGCGGCGAGCACCTCCCTCATCGCTGGACCTTGTTTTCCTGTTGCTGCTGAGTGCCGCGGATGAGGTTTTCATGCCGGGCGTGCAAATGATCCCATTCGGTGACGAGCTTTCCGCCGGCGCGTTCGAACTCGTCTTCCAGTGACGTAAACAGATCCATAACTGTATGATCGATCGAAACGAGCTCGGCGAAATGAACGTGGCACTGGATGTTGCGCGGGAGCTTCTCAAAGGTCTGGGCGATGACGGGGAGTTTGACGAAAGTGGCGGAGCCGGAGATATGGACATCGGCGCGGTTGGCGGCATCGCTTCGCTCGACCCAGATGTCGATCTGCGAGGCCGTTTGGATCAGCTTGCCGAAGGAGAGCAGGATGCCGAGGATGACGCCGGTGAGCAGATCGACACCGACGATTCCGGCGACGGTGACGCCGAAAATCCAGAGCGGCATCGGGCCGTATTTGGAGAGGGCTTTTGCATTTTTCCAATCCACCAGTTTGTAGCCGGTGAAGACGAGAATGCCGGCGAGCGAGGCGACGGGCACGCGCTCCAGAACGAATGGCAAAGCGACGACGAAGCCGAGAATCCAGAACCCGTGCATGACGGCGGACCAACGGGTTTTCGCGCCGGCCTGGACGTTAGCGGAGCTGCGGACGATGACACCGGTCATGGGCAGCGCGCCGGCGATTCCGCAGAGAATATTGCCTACTCCCTGGGCGCGCAGTTCCTGGTCATAGTCGCTGCGAGGGCCGTCGTGCATGCGGTCGACGGCGCCGGCGGAGAGCAGCGTTTCCGCGCTGGCGACGAAAGCCAGGGTGAGCGCGGCGATTATGGCAGCCTTGTTCATGAGGATCTCCCAACTTTCGAAGGAGAGCCAATTGGCGGCGGCCAGCAAGTTTGCGGGCACGGTGACGTAGTTCACTTTCGCGTCAATGGCGATGGCGGTGAGCGTCGCCAATACGACTCCGATCAGGGCGCCGGGGATCATCTTCAGCGACTTCGGCCGGAACTGATTCCAGAGGATGAGGCTGATAATGGTGAGAAGTCCGAGCATGGCGGGAATGTGGTGCTGGGCGTAGCCGTCGGGGTTGAAAAAGTCGTTGTAGAGAGCGCCGGGAATGGTGACGAGGTTGACGACGCCGTTAGCGCGTGGCTTGTCGTCGAGCATGACATGGAACTGGCTGGCGAAGATGAGTACGCCGATGCCGCTGAGCATGCCGTAGATCACCGCGGGGGAGATGGCGCGGAACCATTGGCCGGCCTTGAGCATGCCTGCGCCGATCTGGATGATGCCGGCGACGACCAATAGCGGACCGAGCGCTTTGACGCCGTGTTCCTGAACGATTTGGGCGACGAGGACCGCCAGGCCGGCGGCGGGTCCGCTGACTTGGAGCGGCGAACCGGCCATTGTGCCGACGATGATTCCTCCGATGATTCCGGTAATTAAGCCGGACGCAGGCGGCATTCCGGAGGCGATGGCGATGCCCATACATAAAGGCAACGCCACTAAGAAAACGATGATCGACGGCATGATGTCGCCGGTGAATTTGTACTTCATGAACTTTTCCTCTTGCGGTGTAAAAAGGGGCGCACAACTCGAGCGATGGGGCCGGGGCGCTTGTAGGGTCTGCGTTAGAGGAAGCGAAGGGGCGGGCCGCGGTTGAAGCGGGAATCGATGGCGAGGAGCGGCGGACGGACCGATAATAACTCGGCGAGGACGCCGGAGGCGGCAAGGCCGGGGCAATGGAGATCGAAGTGCGCGACTTCGAAGACGAACGCGCGCCCGGTTTCGTCCTGTCCTTCCGCGCTTCGATACAGATGATGCGCGGCATGGGCGGAGCGGTTGATTCGTCCGCGCCGGGTGTTCTCCTGACCGGAGCTCGGTCCTCGGAGGGCGCTCCACTCCTGCTCGGCTTCTTCCACGCCTAACGAGCAGAAGGTCAGCAGCAAAAACAGGAACACGCGTCCGAAGGGACGGAGAAAACGCCTGGCTGCTGTGGGAATCGCTGAACGCACTCCTGCTTAGAATAGCAAAGCGAGTATGATCCTAATATGAATCGCAGACATTTGGTAAAGTCGCTGTTGGCAATGCCGGCGGCGGGCCTGCCCCGGTTGACGATCAAAGACGTAAAGGTTATCAAGACGACCGGCGGGGCGCGCTACCGCTGGGTGTTTCTGAAGATCATCACTTCGGAGCCGGGATTGTACGGCATCGGATCGGCCAATAATGCGTTTCAGACGGACGCGGTGATCGCGGCGCTGGAGAGCCATTTGAAACCGTGGCTGATGGGCAAGGATCCGGATCAGATTGAAGATCTGTGGCAGAGTTCGCATTTGAAGACGTACTGGCGCAACGGCCCGGTGAATAACAACGTGCTGAGCGCGATGGATATGGCGCTGTGGGACATTAAGGGCACGCGCGCGGGGATGCCGGTTTACGACTTGCTGGGCGGCAAAGTGCGGGGCGCGGTGCCTTGTTATGACCATGTAGGAGGGGCGGACGCGGCGGCGGCCTCAGAGGCGGTTTTGAAGTCGCTGGCCTCGGGGTACCGGCATATTCGAGTGCAGTTTGGGGCGTATGGCGGCGGCGGATTTTTGCCGGCGGGGCAAGGCTCGCGGCCGGAGGGCGGGCCGATGGGCCAGGTTTTCGATGAAGAGGTTTACGTCGAACGAGTTTCGAAGATGTTTGAACAGGTGCGGGCGAAGATTGGCTTTGAGGCGAAACTTTGCCACGATGTGCATTCGCATTTGACGGGGATGAACGCGGCGGAGTTCTGCCGACGGCTGCAACCGCTGCAGATGTTTTTTGTGGAAGATGTGTTGGCGCCGGAACAACTGGCCTGGTACAAGCATATCCGGCAGGTTTGTACGACGCCGCAAGCGGTGGGCGAATTGTTCACGCATCCGTTTGAGTATTTGCCCTTGATTCATGACCGGCTGATTGATTTCGTGCGCTGCCGCGTGTCGGGGATTGGAGGCATTACGCCGGCGAAAAAGCTGGCGACGATGTGCGAAATTTATGGGGCGAAAACGGCGTTTCAGGAGGGCGGCGAGAATGACCCGGTGAATTTGGCGGCGGCGTATCATGTGGACATTTCGAGCCCGGGATTTGGGATTCAGGAGGAGAATCATTGGCCGGCGGTCGTGCATGAAATGTTGCCGGGCACGCCGGAGATCCGGAAGGGTTATTTGTATGGGAATGGGAAGCCGGGGCTGGGGATTGATATCGATGAGGCGATGGCGGCGAAGTTCCCGTTGACTGCGGACCCGAGCGGGGGTCCGTACCGGCTGGATCGGGCAGTGGATGGGAGTGTGGTGAAGCCGTAGGCTCGAGTTGCGCCATAATGTTGACATGCCGGTAGCGTTTGAAACTTCGACCAGCAACTTCGTGCCGCCGCACAAGCTTTGGACGCGCGAGGAGTGCGACGTGCTGGCGCAAACGGGTGTTATTGATCTGGAGCGATACGAGCTTCTCGACGGAGAGCTGGTGCCGAAGGTGTCGAAAAAACATCCGCATGGAAGAGCTATTGCGCAATTAGCCAATTGGCTGCGATCCGTCTTCGGTGAAGAATGCGTTCTCCAGGAGAACTCGATTCGTCTGCGGCCGGAAGACAATCCCACCAACGAACCGGAGCCGGACGTTATTGTGCTGGCAGATTCATTTATGCAGATGTCGCTGTCGGCGGGCCCGAACGAACTGCGGCTTGTGGCCGAGGTTTCGTATTCTACGCTGAACGTAGACTTGGGCATCAAGGCCCGCCTGTATGCCCGGTCTGAAATTGCCGAATACTGGGTGCTCGATGTCAACGGCCGCCGCTTGATCGTGCATCGCGAGCCGGCCGGCGGGCGCTATACATCGGTGGCCGCATACGGGGAAGAGGAACGAGTCTCGACATTGGCGGAGCCGGCGCGCGACGTCCGAGTTGGCGACCTGCTGTAGGTTGGGTGGGGCAGGGGATTGGCGCGGTGCCGTAGCCTGTGGGTCCGCCTGTTATGATTCGTTCAGGAGTCAGAAAGTCAGAATTGTGTTCAGTAGGCGAATTCCAATGACATCCATCGTCAAGATCAACAGAAAAGGCCAGATGACCTTGCCAACCCGCCTCCGCGTCCTGGCCGGTATTGCTGAAGGCGACTTTGTAGAGGCTGTCTTCCTTCGCGGCAAGATTGTGATCACTCCCAAACTGATAGTTGATCGCGAGAAGGCCGCTAGCGGGGACGCCAGCTACACGCCCGCACAGCGCCGCAACGTTGACGCCCGATTGGCGGAGGGACTCGCGGACGTAGAAGCGGGGTACCCGTTCACCCCCCCCTGTCGAAAACACTGGACATTTAGCGCTCCATCGAATATCGTATGGTGAGTGAGTGCGACGAAGGCGAATCCGAGGGG
>CAMDKT010000551.1 GCA_945900935.1 Candidatus Sulfopaludibacter sp. SbA3
CCTCCTCGAACGACTCGCCCAAATCGAAACCGATCACGAAAAATGGGTACGCTTCCTCTACTGCTACCCCAATCGCGTCACCCAGAAACTGCTCGACACCCTCGCCGCCAACGAAGCGCTCGTCAAGTACATCGACATGCCGCTCCAACACGCCTCCCGCGAAGTGCTCAAGCGAATGAAGCGCGGCTCCAATGGCGATCAGTTCCTTAAACTCCTCGAACGCATCCGCAAGACCATCCCCGGCGTCGCCATTCGCACCTCGATGATCGTCGGCTTCCCCGGCGAAACCGATGCCGATTTCGAAGAACTCTGCCAGTTCGCCGAGGCTGCTCAACTCGACCGCCTCGGCGTCTTCTCCTACTCCGACGAAGACTCGAGCGAAAGCTTTAAGCTCGACGGCAAGGTCGACAAAAGGACCATCTACAACCGCAAACGCAAACTAATGTCCGTCCAGCGCAAAATCAGCGCCCGCCGCAACAAGCAGCTCATCGGAACCGAAGTCACCGTCCTCGTTGAAGGCCCATCGGCTGATTCCGATCTCCTCTGGCAGGCCCGCATGAGCACTCAGGCGCCCGACATCGACGGCGTCTGCTATATCTCCGATCCCGGCGACGGCCCTCTCGCCAAAGGCCAGTTCCGCCGCATGAGAATCACCGAAGCCCATGACTACGATCTCGTCGGCTCTTTGATCGATACAGGCCGCGCGATGCCATCACCGCCGCAACCCCACTTCCAGATCCTCGCCTCCCATCAAACTCCCAATCAACTTCCACACCGATGAAATGCCCCATCTGTAAGACCCCGGTAGAACTCGCCGATCCCGTCATGCCCTTCTGCTCCCAACGCTGCAAGGACACTGACCTAGGCAACTGGGCCACCGAAAAGTACATCATCCCCGCCCCCCTGACGCCCGACGAAATCGAAGAGCTTTTCAAAGAGCAAAAGCCCAACTAATGCGCCGCCTGGCAACAATGATCGCCACTTGGTTCGGCGTTGGCTACACGCCCAAAGGCCCCGGCACCGTCGGCTCTTTCGCCGCCCTCGTCTGCGCCTTCCCTGCCCCGCATCTCGTCCCCTGGCTTGCCCTCGGCGCCATCCTCCCCGCCATCTGGGCCGCTCACGTCCATGCGAAAAACACCAATAGCAAGGACCCCCAGGAAGTCGTCGTCGACGAAGTCGTTGGCCAGTGGATCGCCCTCGCCGGTGCCACCCACTTACACACAATCGCACCCTGGCTCATCGCCTTCGCCCTCTTCCGCCTCTTCGATATCTGGAAGCCCTTCCCCATCCGCCAACTCGAAAAACTGCCCGGCGGAGTGGGCATCGTCATGGACGACGTCATGGCCGGAATTTACGCGGCGCTTGTTATGTGGCTCCTCGGGTGGAACAATCGGTATTAGTACATGGCTCGCAAAACGACCGGCAAATCGCCCAGCATTCAAACGCTCTCTCCGGAGGCCGCCATCGCCGGCGGTGAGATCCGCATCCACGGCAAAGGCTTCGCCACTGGCGCGCACCCCCGCGTGCTGCTCGGTGAGATCTCCGCCCCGCTCATCGTCGGCTCCGATTCCTACATCATCGCCCGCGTCCCCGAAGACGCCATCGACAACGTAGTGAAAGTGGAAAGCGGCGATCTCTCCAGCACCGAATGGGCCTGTGAAATCGGAATCCCCATCGGGGACGGCCTTCACCCCGTAGCCAACCCCGCCGTTGACTCGAAGGGCTTTATCTACACCACGTTCTCCGGCATCCGAGGCCAGAAGACCACCGCCAGCGTCTTCCGCGTCGACCCCCACGAAGGCCCCGCCCCCTTCCTCTCCGACATCATGAACGCCACCGGCTTGGCATTCGATCAGGACGGCATTCTCTACGTCTCCAGCCGCTATGATGGCATCGTCTACGAAGTCACCCCGCGCGGTGAAATGGCCGTCTACGTCGAAGGCATGGGCATCGCCACCGGTATCACCTTCGACGCCGAAGGCAACCTCTACGTCGGCGACCGCAGCGGCACCATCTTCAAGATCAGCCGCGCCCGCCAAATTTACGTTTACGCCACCCTGGAGCCCTCCATCGCCGCCTACCATCTCGCCTTCGGTCCCGATAACTGGCTCTACGTCACCGGCCCCACCACGTCGAGTTTCGATTGCGTCCAGCGCGTCTCCGATAAAGGCGAAGTCGATGTCTTCTATCGCGGCCTCGGCCGCCCCCAAGGCATCGCCTTTGACTCGAGCGACAACCTCTACGTGGCCGGTTCTCTCAGCGGACGCCGCGGCGTCGTGCGCATAACGCCCGATCGCGAAGCGAGCCTTTTCTTAAGCGGCCCAGGCATCGTCGGCATCGCCTTCTCCCCCGCCGGCAGCGCCATTGTCGCCACCAACTCCATGCTCTATCGCGTCGATTGCGGCATCTTCCCCAGAGCCAAATAGGAAGCGATGAACGCGGAAATCATCGCCGTCGGCTCGGAGATGTTGACTCCGGATAAAGTCGATACCAACTCGCTCTATATCACCCAGGAGCTCAACACGCTCGGCATCGAAGTCGTCGCCAAATGCATCATCGGCGACGACCGCGCCCGGCTTACCGAGGCCATCCGCGCGGCCTGGAAGAACTCCGAACTCGTCATCCTCACCGGCGGCCTCGGCCCCACCGAAGACGACGTTACCCGCGATGCCGCCGCCGCCGCCCTCGATGCCGGCATGACCCCGAACCCCGCCGCCTGGGACGCCATTCTCAACCGCTTCCAGAAGTTCGGTCGAACGCCGACGGAAAACAACCGCCGCCAGATGCTGATCCTCGATGGCGCGGAAATGCTGCTCAACCCCAATGGCACCGCGCCCGGCCAGTGGTTCCATCGCGATGGCCGCGTGCTCGTTCTGCTCCCCGGCCCGCCCCGTGAACTGAAGCCCATGATGCAGGCCGATATCATCCCCCGGCTCATCGCCATGCTTCCTCCGCAGGTCATAAGAACCCGCTGGTACCGCGTCGCGCTGATGGGCGAAAGCGATCTCGATCAACTCATCGCGCCCATCTATTCGAAGTACACCAACCCGGCGACCACCATCCTCGCCGCCCCTGGCGATGTCGACATCCATCTCCGCGCGCGCTGCGAAACCGCCGAGGAAGCCGAAGCTCTTTTGGCCGAAGTCGGCGATCCGATACGCGAACTGATCGGAGACAAAATCTACTCCGAAAACGGCGATTCGCTCGAACAGGTTATTGGCAAACTCCTCCGCGCCAAAGGCCAAACTCTGGCCGTTGCCGAAAGCCTTACCGGCGGCATGTTAGGCCAGCAAATTACCGCGGTTTCCGGCTCCAGTGACTATTTCAAAGGCGGCTTCCTCACTTACACCGATGAGATGAAGCACCAACTCCTCGGCGTGCCCGAAGGCACCGAAGCCGTAAGTGAAGCGGCGGCTCTGGCCATGGCCCAAGGCGCGCGCGAACGCACCGGCACCGATTACGCGTTAAGCGTCACCGGCTTCGCCGACGGCGACCAAGCCGGCCATGTTTACGTCGGCCTCGCCACCGCCGGTCACGTTCACGCCCGTAAGCTAAAATTGAGCGGTGACCGTCTCCGCGTCCGCACACTAACGGTCCTTAACGCCCTCGACTGGCTCCGCCGGTCGCTCCTCTAAACCTCTATTTTAGCCGCCGCCCCAAACCCCACCGGCTTGAGCCGGTGGGGTTTGGGGCGATTGGGGCTGGTGAGATTCAGTAGCCCTTTTGCTTATCGACGACGTTCAGCAGCGGCTGGCCGTTGACGAAGCGGCGGACGTTTTCCTGAATGGTGCCCACCATGCGGGCGCGGTCTTTATCCGAACGGCCGGCGATGTGCGGGGTGACGATCGCGTTGTTGAACTTCCAGAGGGCATGGCCTTGGGGAAGGGGTTCCGGGTCAGTCACGTCGACGCCGGCACCGGCTAGTTTCTTCGAATCAAGCGCTTTGACCAAGCTGGGCATATCGTAGATGCCGCCGCGGCTGACGGCGATGAAGTAGCTGTCCTTCTTCATCAGGTCGAACTGCTTGGGCCCCATCATTTTGTGGCTCTTCGCGGTGTGCGGAGCGGAGATGAAAACGACGTCGGCTTGCGGGATAACTTCATCGATCTGGTCCGGCTTCACGGTCCTGGTGATGAACGGGGAGAAGGGGATATCTTCGGGATCGATGCAGATGATGTTCATGCCAAAAGCCCAGGCGCGGAGGGCGATCTGGCTGCCGATGCCGCCGCAGCCGATCACAACGCCGGTGCGGCCGCGGAGCTCGATGCCGGGATAGGGACGGGGCTGCCAGGTTTCGGTGGCGCGGTGGCCAAGGAAGGTGTGGATGCCGCGGCTGAGGGTGAGGAGCAGTGCCATGGCATGGTCAGCGATTTCAGGGCCTTGGACGATTTGGTTGTTGGTGAGGACGATGTTCGAGTTTTTGAGATCATCGCCGCCGGAGTTGTGGAGGATGGTTTCGACGCCG
>CAMDKT010000552.1 GCA_945900935.1 Candidatus Sulfopaludibacter sp. SbA3
TACCGCGGTCTGGCCGATATCAATGACCGCCACGGCGTGGAAGTCAACGAGCCCGAGCGCCGCGCCCGCAACTTCCGCGACAGCTACGAGATGAACTGGACCAAGGTGCCCGACCCGGTTGTCTACACCCGCATCCCCCACTACGCGCCCGTGAATGAGCCCGATACCTGGCTCCTCAATATCGCCAAGTGGAAGTCCCACGGCATGTGCATGACGCTCAGCACGAAGAACGAGCAGGGCCTTGTCGTGAAGCCGTATGTGCGCTTCTGTCCCGGCTGGCAGATGGTCACCGGCGTCCCCGATTTCATGAAGGAGAACATCCATCCGGAAGTCGAGCGCCGTGTCAACAGTTTCTTCGACCGTCACGTCAGCATGAACTACGCCCGCTACCAAAGCAAGGACACACTCGGCCCGATTCATCAGGAAATATGGGCGCACAAGACGTGTGACAACGCCCAGACGCTGAAGACCGGCCTCGCCGTCATCGAAGGAATCTACGGCCGCGACGGCGACGGCTTCGGTGTAGGCACGGATCATCTCACCAACCTCGTCATGTTCGGTAAAGACAAGCTCCGGCTCGACCTGATCGGCATGTATCTCGGCGGCCACGAACCCGGCAACGTGAACTTATTCCGCATTGCCAAGGAGCGGGGTCTGCTCGATACATTCAACCCCCATGAAGTACCAGTCTATGAATGGGAAGACGGCAAGCCTGTCCGCCGGCAGTTATCGAGCTTTCAGCGCACGCCGCTTCCCACTTACTATCTCTCCCGCGACGGCGAGCCGAAGTATCACTTAGTGAACGAAGCGTTTGATTACGACAAGATTCGGGCGTGACACCGCTACAGCAACCGGAAATTCACTTCAATCGTCGCCATCACCGGCACCGCCTCCCCATCCTTCATGCCCGGCCGGAACTTCCATTTCCTGACCGCTTCCTGCGCCTTCTCACCTAGCCCAAGCCCGATCCCGCGCACCAATTGAAGGTCTTGCGCTTGCCCATCCGCACCAACGATGATCGACAGCATCACCGTGCCCTGATAGCGCGCCAACCGCGCCTCCTGCGAATACTCCGGCTCCACCTTTTGCAGCATCGAAGGCGCGGTGACGCCATTGCCGATTTTGTAAGCCCCCGCCGATACCGTCCGATTCGAAGGCGCCGCCGCCCTTTGCCCTTTTCGAATTACCGACGCCTGTTCGCTCAGCTCAGCGGCCTCGTCAGTCTTGTTCTTTGCCCGCAATAACTGCGCGTGCAGTTCCAGGATCGTCGCGGCGTCATCGGACTTCGGCTCGGCCAAAGGCAATGCGGCACGATAGAAAACGTCCGCGTCTTCCGACCGGCCCTGTTTTTCCCTCAGCACCCCGAGCCACATCCTGGCGCGCGCCTCCGATTTGGGATCCACCGTAATCGCCCGCTCCAGCATTTGCTCCGCCATGTCGAAGTTCTTTACCGTCATCTCGATCAGCGCCAACGAAAGAACCGCCTGCGCCGACTCCGGCTGCGTTCCCAGCAACTCCATCGCCTTCATGTAGCTCTGTCGCGCCGATGGGACCCCGCTCCGCCACTCCAAATCGGCCATTTTCAGCAGCGAGCGTCCATACTCCTTCGAAAGCTCGCCGGTAGCCTGTCCTCGTACCGCAAGAGCCGCCTTCATCAGCTTCTTGCCCGTCTCATACTCGCCCATTCCCGCCGCCCGCTGGGCCATACTCTCCAGCGCCTCGGCATTCCTCGCCGTCACCGCTTCCCGCATCGTGGCATCGAGCTCGACGGGATCCTGCGCCCGTATCGCTGCGATGGGCGCGAAAAGCACCAACGCCGCGGCCATCACTCCAATAGCCGCAAACCTTCCGGGAACACGACGGTCCCGCTTCGAATCCAGTATCGCCATTATCCTTACCTCCAATTTCGATTGCCTCGCCATTGCCACCATCACCGGCGCCGCCATTCCCGCCGGCCGGATGGACCGCGCCAACGCCATCAAATGACTCGCATAGTCCGGCGCGTCCATTCCGGATTGCAGCACCACGTCGTCAACCGAGCGCTCCCGTTCGTCGACCAGCGCCCGCCATGCAATCCATGCCAACGGATTCCACCAATAGGCGCCCCACGCCAGGCGCGCCAATATCTGAACGGCGGTGTCCCCGCGCCGGACGTGCGCCAATTCGTGCAACAGCACCGCGCGCCGCCGTTGCTCCCCCCATTGGACGGCATCCTCCGGCAGAAAAACCGTCTTCCCAAAACTCGATGGCATTTCCCCGGCCGGTATCGCCAGTACTTCGATCGGCCCTCGTATCCCTAACGATGCCGCGATGCCGTTGGCCTCCGTCTCCAAAAAAGGTCGCGCGCCCCGTCGCAGTTTGAGAATCGACAGGCACGCCATCAGCAGCCGCAGCGCGCACAGCGCCGTCCCCGCCGCCCAGATCCACAGCAACATTCCTCGTAAATCCGGCGTCGTTGTCACCGCCGGACTTACCGCCATCGAAGGCCCCCCGCCGCTGACTGGCGTTTGCGTCGGCGAGACGGCGTCAATCGAGATCAGCCATCCGCCCAACGGAACCTCTCGCGGCACCCTCACAGCAGGCAATCCCACTGACAACACCGGCAAAAGAAGCAATACGCCGAACGCTGAAGCCCACACCATGTGCCGCAATGCGGCCGAGCGTCCACGCAACGCAAACGCGATTCCGCACGCTACCGCGAGAACCAGTGTGCTCTTCCAGGCAACGCTATAGTCGATCATCTATTTGCCCTCCTCGCGCGCCTTCTCAATCAGTGCCGACATCCGGTCCAATTCCGCCTCAGTCAGTTGACGCGCCGAAACATCCAGCAACGCCGACATCAACTCCCCCGGTGACTCGCTAAACAGCGTATCCAGAAGGTGTTTCACCGCCGACTTCCGCGCCTTCTCGGGAGTAACCGTGGGCATGTAAACATACTTCAGGTCCTCGGCTTTGTGCCGAAGGTGTCCCTTCTCTTCCAGCACCCGAAGGCTCGCCCGCACCGCCGAATAGCTCGGCCGGTCCGCCATCGCTTCCATCACTTCGGCCGCGGTCACTTTCCCCCGCTGGTAGATGATCTCCATCACCTGCCGCTCGCGCCGGCTCAACCGCGCCAGTGTTGTCCCGCTGTCCTGCTGGTTTTTCAGCACCATGCTGCAAAACTAACATTGATCAGGGGTGCTGTCAACCGTTTTTTGCGCGACCGCGCCGCCGGCCCTTCAAAATTCATCTTGACAACGAGAACGCGGATATATATTATCCGTATTAGAGCATGCTTACAAAAACTTCTCTCTCGGCCATTCGCGCGTTGATGTACATCTCCCGCCATGAAACCGACGGCGCATTGTCGCCACGGAAGATCGGGCAGGATTTGCAGGAATCGCCAACATATATGGCGAAGATAAGCCGGCACCTGGTAAAAGCCGGGTTGTTACGGGCGGAAAAAGGCGTGAAAGGCGGCGTGCGGATGGCAAAACGGCCAGTGGAAATCACGTTGCTGGAAGTGGTGCAGGCGTGTCAGGGGACGCTGGTGGGGTACTACTGCCAGCGCAGTTGTGACCTCTCCTTAACATGCACCTATCACCAGGCGGCGGTGGAGTTGCAGGACGCGATCAGCGGCGTGCTGTCGCGGTGGACCCTGGCTCAATTGTTGACGAAGCCGACATCGTCGCTAATCACTGGGGGCGAGATGAAATGCGTGATTCTGAATGGCGTTTCGCCGGCAGTTTTCGCTCCTGGCGGAGCGCTCGTCTCGTTCCCGAAAGCATAGATGCCCCATGCAACCGCTGAACGTCCAGCTTCCCGGAGATGGCTATCACGCAGGGCTCATATCCTGCCAGATGGCGTGCCCTGTGCGGACCGACGCTCGCGGTTACGTGCGGGCGATCGCCGAAGGCCGGTTTGACGAAGCGTATCTGATCGCGCGAGGGCCGAACCCGTTTGCTTCGATTTGCGGGCGGATTTGCGGGGCGCCGTGCGAGGCGGCGTGCCGGCGGGGAAAGATACCCCGGTTGGACGCCGACGGTCACTTTGTGGCATGGGACCGTCCAATTGCAATACGCGCGTTGAAGCGGTTTGCCTGCGAGGCGGCGGGACCGGAATCGCGGCCGGTTGAGGAAGTACTGCGGGACTTGCGGGAGTATGTACCTTCTGTTGTGGCACATGCGGAAGAGTTCGCCTCGTTACTGAAAGCATCGCTTGACGGCTCGATTCAGAAAGGCGACAACGAGCGTGTCGCCATCATCGGGGCGGGGCCCGCGGGGCTTTCGGCGGCGCATGATCTGGCCTTGTTGGGCTTCCGTCCGGTGGTATTGGAAACGGAACCGGTGCCGGCGGGGATGCTGGCCGTGGGCGTGCCGGCGTACCGGTTGCCGCGGGAAGTGATAGCGCGGGAAGTAGCAGTGATTGAAGCGCTGGGCGTCGAGATCCGGTGCAATGTCCGG
>CAMDKT010000553.1 GCA_945900935.1 Candidatus Sulfopaludibacter sp. SbA3
GGGTCCACTTCCTTATTCACGTAGAGAAACGGCTGGCCGTCCATGGCGTTGATCCAGTAATCGACCGTCGCCCGCAGGCATAATTTTTCGCGGGCCACATGGTGACGCGGCAGTTTGGTTTGGTCTCCGTGATACACGCGCACATGGCCGTCGCAGTAAAAGTACTGTTCGCTCGAGTCAAGATGGGCGATCCAGTCATTGGCCAGTTCCGTGTTCCATTGCATCGCCCGCCCCATGTCCTGGCACAACAGCTTCACCTTCGCGCGCAAGGTCCGCACCTCCGGGATTCGATCCAGGCCCAAGAGTTTCCCCCCCACTCTCCTGGCACCTGGTAGCGAAGCTGTTCCAGCGACCGGATGCGCGCCAGCGCCAACAGCGCCGGCAGGGCCAGCAACCCTCCCTGGGCGACATCGCTCCCCGCCTGGAACTCGACCGGCGCCGCTTCCAATTCCCCCATCGCCGCCGCCACTCGTTCCAGCGAGCGTGTGGCACCATTTCCCATCGGTGCCTGGCTGTCGGTCTGGCCGCGCTCGCTCTTGTTGCTTACCGGGGCAGTGCCGTCCTCGTTTTTTTTTGAGACGGCCGCAATCGCCCGGCGCTGATCGCCTTGTGCAGCGTGTTCGCCAGCACCCCCAACTCCTGTGCTACTTCCGGCACGCTTCGCCCTTCATCGAGTAAACGTTGCGCTTGGCCGATCACTTCTCCTTTCAGCACCGACGCCGAACTATGCCGCGGTTTCGCCTCGTAAAACCCCTTCGCTCCCCGCTCCCGGTACAGCTTCACAGACCGCTTCACCGTGATCATCGGCACCCCAAACGTTTTCACAATCTCCTTCGGTTTCACCGTTCCGCCGTCGATCATCTGGCTGGTACACATCCGGAAACTCCGCACGTCCGCTTCGTCGTGATGGAACACCGGGAGGTGTCCGTGAATGTACCATACCGTGCGCGCCTCCTTCCGCACCGCGATCCGGCTATTGATCTCCGTAGCACCGGCGGGGAATATCGGCAGTTGCAGTTGCGGCATCCTTCTCTTTTACCGCTTCTCCAACTCGGCCTTCAACTATATTTCCGCCTCATTCCGTTTTCCTCAACCCCCGCAATTCACTGGGCGACATCAGGAGGTCTGATCATAGGAAATCACCACGTCGCATCCGTCGTCCGCTCCGTTCTCCAAACCAACTCGCCGTTCCTCCGGTTCAGCGCCACCACTTTCGATTTCTGATCGCTCGAATCGCACTGCAGAATCAGCAGTTCCCCAGCCAACACAGGCGACGCGCCCGGCCGTCCGTCACCGGCGTCGCCGCCGCATAGCTCCCGGCCTTGTGGCGCTCATCGAACACTACGCCATCATAAGCAACTTGCCGCTACAATATTTCCCCCGTCTTGCGGTCCAAACACAGGACCGTGAGCGTATGCCGCACATCGGCGCCAACGCTGTCCGGATGGCGGAACGGCGTGCCGCCGAGCACATGTTTCGGCGGCTGATTCCCCTCGGCTTTGCCCCCCTCAACATCCGTTGTCAGGAAGATGCGATCCCCCCAAACCACAGGCGATGACCGTCCTCGTCCAGGGATCGCTGTTTTCCATTTGACGTTCTTCTCCGGACTCCACTCTTCCGGAAGGCTTTTCTCGACCGAAACGCCATTGGACCCCGGTCCGCGCCATTGCGGCCAATTATCAGCCGCCGCGCCCGCGATTCCAATTCCTCCCCCTGGGGGCGCGACCTCGGCTGCCAGCCCAGTCTCGGTATCCCGGTACGTTCCAACAGGGTTGTTTGCGCGAGCGTGGACAGCTGCTGTTTGAGCCAGATTGGAACCCGCTACGATGAAGAGGTAGGAGGTTCGCGAATGGCACAGCTTGACTGGTCCCAATGCCCCGCCGTCGAAAGCATTCCCGGGAAGGTGAGTGGCGCGTGGGTTTTGCGCGATACCCGGATGCCGGTGTCCGTAATCTTTGAGAATCTCGAATACGGCGCCACCATTGAGGAGATCATCGAGAACTACAATGTGACTCGCGAGGAGGTTCAGGCTGTCCTCGAGTTTGCCGCGCAAAGCGCCGCCCCGCCGCCTCTGCCGTCCCTCGCGCCCGGTGTGGCCGATGCGCGTACTCTTTGACAAGAGCGCCCCCTATGGCCTTGCCCCTCACCTGGAGGGCCACGCCGTTTCCACGGCGGAACAATGCGGATGGGGTCGACTAGAGAACGGAGATTTGTTGACTGCGGCCGAACAGTCTGGCTACAAGTTGTTTCTGACCGCGGATAAGAACCTGCGCTACCAGCAGCATCTTGCCGGGCGGAAAATTTCGATTGTGGTGCTCGGTCAGTCTCCCTGGCCGCTTGTGCGCCAACACATCGGGGCAATAGTTGCGGCGGTTAACACAGCCAAGCCCGGCAGCTTCGTAGAGGTCGAAATCCCGCTTCCCGCCAAGAAGCCCTTTGTGCGTTCTTGAACTATCGCGGCAGGTGCTGGCAGTGCCACCCTTGGTACGGGCTTCGGGGAAAGTTCCAGTTTCCTGCCGAGAACGCCGTTAGTGTGGAGCCTTTCGGGAATACTCCCTGGCATCAAGGCCAAGCAGGCCAGGCGCGGCGCGTCCACTCGCAGCAATATTTTTCGGGGCGCCGCGCAGCGAACAGCGAGGCGGATTGCACATGGCTTTGGCTAAGCTACTGCACGCTCACGGCGGGTAATCGTCCCCTGGGGCGAGCAGCTCGCTTCTAAAATAAGCGTGGCCAAAGTGACCTCGGCTGCCAGCGATGCAGTCTCGGGATCCCGATTCAACGATTGCAACTTCCCGGAACGGCGTTTGGAGACCGTTCAAACGGGGAAACTCTACACTTCGTCGTTAGGCAAGATCGATCGCTAAGTTCGTTCCACGCGGGCCGCCGACCGACTTTCCGATTAGCCCTGGTCAGCCACCCAGATGGAACCGCACTTTTCTGTCACAAACTCGATAAGGTAGACGTTTACCTAATATGAAGGCCCGACAGACCCCCGATTTCCAAAGCGATCTGCACGAGGCAGAACCGAATGTGGAGTCGGTTTTCTGCCTCCACTACGGCCGGGTCGTCAAACTAATCGCCCGCATCATACGGGATCCGTCGGTAGCCGAAGAACTGGCAGTAGAAGTGTTCCTAAGGTTGAATCTGTCGATTTGCACGGAAGACCGGGCGATAACGGGTTGGTGCACAAAGACCGCAGTCCATTTGGCCTTGGACGAGATTCGGCGCAGGTATCGCCGGGAACGGTTGGCGAAGTTCTTGGTCAGACTGGGGTTGCAACCGAGTCCTGAGGACCTTTATGTGTCCCAAGGTCAGCGCGAGAAGGTAATCCAAACGCTGGCCAAATTGAAACGCCGCGATGCTGAACTGTTGACCCTCCGCAGTGAAGGAATGTCGTATGAAGAGGTTGCGAGTCTGCTATCCATCAAGCCCGCTTCGATTGGAAAGCTGATTTCGCGAGCCCAGTTAGCCTTTCGAAAGGAGTACCTGAAGCGCCATGGAACAACCGATTGATAGCGAAAGTGTCGCGTGGGTTGATCGTCAAGTGGCGGCAGCCATTCGACCCCAAGTGCAGCACGAACCCGATACCGCGCTGGGACTGATCAGGTTGCGGCGTTTGAGCGGGCAACGACGACTGCAGAGTCGCAGACGAAGCTGGGCGGCAGTCATTTTCGTTGCTCTCGTGACGCTCGTCGTGGCGCTTCCGCCGGCGCGGGTCTATGCCGTTCAATGCGTTGATGCCTGCATAGCGGGTGGCCGGTTTGTGCTGGAGAAACTGCGCCCGAATGAGCAGAAATTGTCCATCAGCCACAAGGAGCGGCGTCAGGCTCCAGATTTTGAACTCCCGGATTCGAAAGGGACACCGGTTCAATTATCGGCCTACAGAGGTCAAGTCGTGGTGCTGAACTTCTGGGCCACCTGGTGTAATCCTTGCCGACTTGTGATTCCTTGGTTTGTCGAGTTCCAACGCGCTTACGACGCCAAGGGGTTCAGCGTCATCGGCGTGTCGGTAGACGAAGACGGCTGGACTCCTGTCCTTCCGTACGTAACCAAGCAGAAGATCAACTACCCGATCGTGCTTGGAAAGAACGATGTCCTTCAGGCCTATGGCGGCCTGGAGTCCCTTCCAACGACGCTCATCATTGATCGTCAAGGCCGTGTGGCTGCTACACACGTTGGCCTCGTGTCCAGATCCGTGTTCGAACGGGACATCAAAGCGGCGCTGAGTGAGCCCGAATAGGCACCAACAAAAGGAAAGCAAATGATCCAAACAACACTGATTCGACTGTCACTTATGGTTGGCGTGGCCAACTTGGCGCTTCATGCCGCCGATCCAACTCGTGCGGCCCTGATTGCAGCCGATGAACGTCGAGCCGCCGAGGTGATCCAGCTAAAGGATGCGTCCGGGAAGCTCGTCGATTTGGCATCCCAT
>CAMDKT010000554.1 GCA_945900935.1 Candidatus Sulfopaludibacter sp. SbA3
TGGTTGGCGACCCAATCGGAGAGCTGGAATTCCAGTCGGTGTTTATATTCGGAAGTGCGCGGGAGTTTCTTCCAGGGATTTTCGATGTAGACACGGCCGGGGTAGCCGATGGCGGCGAGGGCTATGGCGGCGACGGCGGTACGAGCGACGGGGGAGGGGAAGCGCTGCCAGAGGGTGTGGAGGACGAGGCCGCAGAGCAGAATCAGGGAGAGGTCGAGTTCGGGGATGAGGCGTTCGGGTTCGCCGGCGACGCGGAAGTTGATGTAGTAGTGGCCGAGGGTGTTGAGGGAGCAGAATATGGCTGCGCCGAGGACGAAAATGGTCCAGGGTGTGACGCCGCGGCGGGCGAGGAACCAAGTGGCGATGAGGTAGATGGCGGCGATGGCGGCGGTGAGCTGGATGGACCACAGCGTTCCGGGCTGAGAAACCAGGGCGAGATTGCGGGAAGTGACGCGGAGGAAAGCGGGCGAGAGCCAGAGGGCGCAAAGGCCGTAGGCGAGCAAGGCGATGGCGGCGGCGCGGAGCCAGAGTTTCCAGTCGCGCGTATCGGTGAAAATGGACCAGCAGAGAATGGGGAAAAAGATGGCGAGGGCAGTTGCGCCGTAGAAATTATTGGACACGACGGCGGCGCAGGCGATGGCTGAGCCGGCGAGCCAGCGGGGATGCCCAGCCCGGAGGCCATGCCAGGCGAGGGCGAGGGCGAGAGGGAGAAGGGCGAAGGCCGTCATGTGCGGGCCTTCGCCGTAGCGGACCAGGACGCTGAGCCGTTGGGGGAAGTTCGGGAAGGCGTCGGCGCGGATATGGAGCAGGAAAAGCATTGCGGGAGATACTGTGGCGGCGGCGGCGGCGGCGATCCAGCCGTAAAGGCGGGAGCGGGAACCGGTGCGGACGAGCAGGTAGACGAAAGCGATGCCGAGCGAATAGAACAGGGCGGTGTAGAAGTGGTAGGCCTTGGCTGGGACGAAACCAGTGGCTTTAGCAATTAGGGCGGTGCCATAGCGGATGGCGGGGGGGTAAACGTAATCGAAGCGGGTGCCGCCGTACCAAAGGGGCTGCCAGCCGGGATGGGGCAGGTTTTCGGAGAGAAAGCGGCCATCGGCGATGAAAGTCGAGTCGATGGTCATCCAATTTTCGTAATATTTCGTTTTGAAAATGGGCCAGATCATGGCGGCGGCGATGGCGGCAATGAGGAACAGGTCCAGGGGCCAGGATTTGCGTTCGGTCAAAAGGAGGGTTCCTCGAAAGTGTGACTCACTGCTATATTCTATAGGTCCTGGCTCTTCTCTCGTGCGTAACCTGCCGCATCAGCAGAGCGTCTACTTCAGTTGGAAATTACGGAATTCTAATAATGCAATTTTCCCGGATATGTTTTTCAGTATTGTTGTTCGGACTGCTGGGCTGCAACCGGCAAGCGGCTCCGGTGGCGGCGGCGAAGGCGGAGGGCCCATTAACGGTGCGGACGGTGCTGGCCAAGGGCCGTGAGATCCAGAGAAATGTCGAATCGGTGGGCACTTTTTACCCGATGGAAGAAGCCATTATTTCAGCGGAGATCGAAGGGCGGGCGGAGGAAGTGAAGCACGATCTGGGCGATTTGGTAAACCAGGGCGAGGTGCTGGTCCGAATCAACGATGAAGAGCAGCGCTATCAGGTGGCGCAGTCGGAGGCGCAACTGCGGCAGTCGCTGGAGCGGTTGGGGTTGAAGACGGACAAGGAGCGGCTGACGGACGCGCGCGAGGCTCCGGACGTGCGGCGGGCGCAGGCGGAATTGAACGCGGCGGATCAGAATCTGAAGCGGATACGAAGCCTGGTGGACCAGAAGATTGGGGCGACGAGTGAACTGGACGTGGCGGTGTCGCGGCAACAGGCGATGAAGGCGGCCTACGATTCGACGATCAACCAGACGCGGAATTTGATGCAGGAAGTGGAGCGGTACAAGGCGATTTTGGACTTGCAGCGGAAAAAATTGCGGGACACGACGGTTGTCGCGCCGTTCCGGGCGTATGTGAAAGAGCGGCAGGTGACGGTGGGGCAATTCCTGCGGGCGAACACGCCGTTGTTCGTGCTGGTGAAGACGGATCCGATCCGGCTGCGGGTGGAGATTCCGGAGCGGATGGCGCCGTGGATCAAACTGGGTCAGCAGGTGGACATCAATGTGGAAGCGTTTCAGGGGCGGAAATTCCAGGGGAAAATCTGGCGCATTTCGCCAACGGTGGACCAGAACAAACGGACGTTCGTAGCGGAAGTGCTGGTGGCGAATTCGGCAGGGGAATTGAAGCCGGGATCGTACGCGCGAGCGCATGTGCCGACATCGCACACCGAGCGGGTGACGGTGCTGCCGCAGCGGGCGGTTTATTATGTGATGGGTTCGAACAAGGCGTTTGTGGTGAAGGACGGCGTGGTGGACTCACGGGAGGTGAAGATGGGGGACCGGTTTGAGACTGACGTGGAGATTTTGGAGGGCGTGGCGGACGGGGAAGAGGTGGCGATGACGCAGTTGGCGAAACTGGATACCGGGATTAAGGTGCGGGTGAATAATGATGCGCCGAAGAAGCAGGGGGAGAAGGGGAAGTAGGGGGGAGGGACACTGGCGGGTAAAGAAGGAGGGCCAGAAATGACGCCGCTTGATTGGTCCCAGTGTCCATCTGTGGAAAGCATACCCGGAAAAGTAAGCGGGGCTTGGGTGTTTAAGGATACCCGTTTGCCGGTTGCGACGGTGTTCGACAATTTGGAAGCGGGCCTGACCGTGGACGAAGTTATGGAGGAATTCGCCGTTACGCGGGAACAGATTAACGCGGTGCTGCATTTTGCGGCGAACAGCTCGTTGTGGGTCTTCGGCCGCTAAGACCTCTCCCTTACGGTCGCGGCTCGATAACGTGCGGCTCGGTAACGCTGGATTCTGGCGAGCAGCGGCGTGCATTAACACGAAATACGGCGGTCGCGGGTCTTAGTTGCGGACGTTCTGCACTTTGGGAGTGGCGAGATAGCCGACGATGAGATCCTTGCCCACTTCGTTGATGACGATTTCGTAGGGCTGGCGGGCCTTGGAGGTGTAGAACTGTAAGGGCTCGTTGATGGATTTGTCCTTCTTCTCCACTCTCTTGTCGTCGGCGATGAGTTCGATCGTGAACTTGTTCTTCTTGGTGTCGCTGCGTTTGAGCGTCAGCATGACGTCGCCAACGCGCTGCGGCTCCTTGGCCTTGGGCAGGCTGAATTTGAAGTAGTTCCGTTCGCCGAGCGCTATTAATGCCTGCAACTCCTTGCCGTTGGTGGCGACGAGGCCGCTCTGCTCGCCGAGATCGCCGCGGACGCGCTTCAAGTCGCCGATGGTTTTTTCGAGTTCCGTCTTCGTGCTCGCAACATCCGATTTCACGACGCCGACTTCGGTGGAAACTTCGCCGACGGCTTTATTGACGGCCTGTGTCTGTTCCTTGGCCTCGTTAATCTTGGACGTCAACTCGCCGGCGACCGCGCGGGTCTCCTGCTTCAAGGTTTTTTCCAATTCCTGAACCTTTTTGTCGGCGTCGAGTTTGGCTTGGCCGACGGCCATGGCGGAGGCGCGGCGCGCGCCTTCCAGATCGTCCTTGAGTTCGCTGACGTATTGTTTGCTGGCGCGGGTGGAGACGGCGGCGGTTTGCTGCACTTCCTGAATCTCCGACTTGAGCGAAGATTGGAGTGTTTTTACGTCGTTCTTGGTTTTATCCAACTGCATGAAGAGGTAGATATTGGCACCGAGGAGCGCCAGGACGGATCCGAACAAAATCGGGATCTTGAGACCGCCGCCGGAGGGCGGGGGCGGGGGGGGGATGTAGCCAGGTTGATTCGGATTCATGTTCGGAAGGACCTCCACATTTGAGTTTAACACCCTACAGTACAGATAGATGCGGGGGGAAGGGGTTAGGTTCCAATTGGAAAAGAGAAGGGCCGCGCTGGTGGGCGCGGCCCTTCGTTGCTTTGCGGGGTTGCGGAGTTAGAAGATGAATCGCGCGACGAGGGTGATGACGCGGGAGTTAGTGTCGGTGTCCTGGTAGTAGCCGAAGGTTTGCGGGGCGGCCAGACTGGCTCCGGGACGAGAGAAAGACGTATTGTTGAGCAAGTTGGCGAACTGGCTCTGCAACTGGAACCTCATGCGTTCGTTCAGTTGGAAGTCCTTCTGCAGGGTGAGGTCGTATTGGGTCAAGCCGTTTTGGCGAATGACGTTGCGGCCGAGGGTGCCGAAGTTGCCGATGAGCGGTTGTTCGAGACCGGAGCCGGTGGTTTTGAAGTTCGCCGCCACCACCGTGCCCGGGTTGGGGGCGAAGGCCAGGTTGAGCGGGCCGGTGAGGTTGGGGCGAACAGCGCCACCGCCGCCGAGCAGAAGCGGGTCCGGTAGGGCGAAGCGGGGACCGGAGAAAATATTGATAGGCCAACCAGCCTGTTTTTGGATAATCC
>CAMDKT010000555.1 GCA_945900935.1 Candidatus Sulfopaludibacter sp. SbA3
TCCTCGCCGCCGAAATCCAGGGGATTGGCAAAGATCATCCCCTCTCCGCAGAGAAGCTCTCCCCGGTTCTCGCGCTTCATTTCGTCGAGAATTTCGACGCCGCCCTGAACGCCTGTGAAGCCGTCCTTCGCTTCCACGGGCTCGGCCACACGTGCGGCATTTACACTTCCGACGATGCGAAAGCCCGCCAGTACGCGATGCGCATGCCCGCCTACCGGGTCCTGGCCAACACGCCCACGCCGCAAGGCTCCGTCGGCATCACCACGGGCCTTTTTCCCGCCATGACTCTCGGTTGCGGCGCAGTCGCCGGCAACGCCACCGGCGATAACATCACGCCGCTGCACTTAGTCAATATCAAACGCCTCGCCTGGGCCATTCGCCCTTGGGCTAACTCCGAAGTTACTCCTGTTATGACGCAATCCACCGGCCCTGTCTCCCAAGCCCGCATCGCTTCGGCGGTGGACCGTTACCTCTCCGGCGCCCAGCCGGGGCAGTCCGCCAACATTGCGAATATCGTTGATAAGTTTCTGGAAAGCAAAGGAATCATTCAGGCCTGCGAGCCCTGCGCCGCTCCCAAACGATCTCCGGAAATGGCCCTGGAAAAAGCCCCGGAAAAAGCGAAGGCCGCCGTCACCGATTTTGTGTGCGAAGATGATGTCCGGCGGGCCATTCGAAACAACAATAAGATCTTCATCGGCGCTAAGACGATCATTACCCCATCGGCCCGCGACCTCGCCAACGCCCAGCGCGACGAAATTTTCGTCATGACTAAGTAAGTAATAGAAAGACCCCATGCAAACCGATCTCGACAAACTCAAAACGCAACTCCCGCCCGAACTCGAGAGCCGTGGCTTCGTCGTCTTTCACGGTCTCGCCCGCGCCGACGACGAAAACGGCGTCGTTATGTGGGACGCCGCCCAGCGCCCCGATTACCCCAAGTTCCTCGATTGCGCCGCCAAACTCGGCGTCAAGGTCATCGTCCTCAACACGCGGCCTTTCGAAACGGCCACCATCGAAGACCTTCAGGACGAACTCGAATCCCTCGACCTTCCTCCCTCCGAGCGCCGCGAGCTCGAACGACGCCTCAAAGCCCTCAAGCCCTACACCGGCTTCACCGCTAACCTGGAAATGTCCTTCGACCACAACGGCACCGTCTACGTCTACGAGGTTCGCAGCGAATTCATGAACGAATTCCTCAGCATCATGGGCGAGGTCGACGCCGGCATCTTCCCCGGCGGCAACTTCGAAGAAGACGACGACCCGGACACCAATCCCGGCGGCGGCTTCTTCTCCCGCAACTAATCCCCATGTCCCTCAAACCAGCTCGCTGGTTGATCCCCGATCCGCCCACCGCCGAAGTGGTCGCCTTCGCTCGCGCCGCCGGTATCGGCATGCCCACCGCGCGCATTTTCTGGAAGCGCGATATCCGCGACGCCGACGCCGCCCAACATTTCCTCCATCCGAATCTGGACGACCTGCACGACCCCTTCGAACTCGCCGACATGGACCTTGCCTGCCAGCGTTTGGCCTTGGCGATTCAAGCCAGGGAAAAGGTGCTGCTCTATGGCGACTACGACGTCGACGGCACCAGCGCCATTGTCATCCTCCACACCGCCCTCCGCGTGGCCGGAGCCGACATCCACTACCATGTCCCGCACCGCATCCGCGAAGGCTACGGCATGCGAAGCGACGTCGTGGAGCAGGCCAAAGCTGACGGCGTCCAACTGATCGTGAGTGTCGATTGCGGCATCCGCGCCGGAGCCGTCGTCGAGCACGCCAGGACCCTCGGCATCGACGTCATCGTCACCGACCACCACTTACCCGAAAGTGAACTCCCGCGAGCCGTCGCGGTAGTGAACCCGAACCGGCTTGACTGCAAATATCCGGCCAAAAACCTCTGCGGCGCCGCCGTCGCCTGGAAACTGGCGGAGGGTTTGCTGACAACGCTCGAATGGCCTGAATCCCGCCGCCGGAAGTTACTAACATCGCTGCTCAAGTTAGTCGCGATAGCGACCGTCGCCGACGTCGTTCCGCTCACCGGCGAGAACCGCATTCTGGTTAAGCACGGCCTGGAGGGATTACGCGAAAATACCAACGTTGGCCTTAAGGCAATCCTTAAAGTAGCCGGCATTCCGGAAGGCGCGGCGCCATCCGCGCGGCAGATCGGCTTTCAGATCGGCCCCCGCCTGAACGCCGCCGGAAGAATGGACGACGCCCGCGACGTGATTGAGCTATTCCTGACCCAGGACGCCGGTCGCGCCGCCGCGCTCGCCGAAAAGCTCGACGTGCTCAACAAGGAGCGCCAGGAAACCGAGGCCGCCATTCGTGAACAGATTCTCGCCGAATGCGCCAAAGTGATCATCACCGACGCCGAGGCCGGCTTGGTTTTCTCGGCTCCCGGCTGGCATCAGGGCGTGATCGGCATCGTTGCGGGCCGCCTCGCCGAGCGGTACTGCCGTCCGGTCTTCGTGCTCAGCGAAGACCCCGAAACCGGCGAAGCCCACGGCTCCGGCCGCGGCACGGCGATCTTCCACTTACTCGAAGCTATGGAGTCAATGCCGGAGTTATTCACGCGCTTCGGAGGCCACCGCCAAGCCGCGGGCTGCAAGATGCCGGCCAGCCGCGTGCCCGAGTTCCGGGCCCGCTTCGCCGCCTACGCCGCCGAACGCCTCGGCCCCGAAGACCTCCGCCCCATCCACGACTGTGACGCCGCCGTCACGCTTGACGAACTGACGGACGAAACCGTCGCCGAGATTCTTGCCCTGGCTCCATTCGGCAACGCCAACCCCGTTCCGCTGTTGGCGCTGAGGGATGTTCAAGTTGCCCGCGCGCCGGAAATCAAGAACGAAAAGCATCTCTTTCTGCACCTCCGGCATAACGGCCAAACGCGTTTGGCGAAGGGTTGGAGCATGGGCTCGCTGGCCAATCAGTATCGGGCCAACGACGTGATCGACGCTGCGGTCCTGCTTGAAGAGGACGCTTGGTCTAAAGCGCGCGGCGGTTCATTCTGGGGCTTGGTGTTGAAGGACCTCCGCCCCAGCGAATCGGCCGCCCGCGCCGGCTTCTAACCCGACTTTCGCAAAACGAAAAAACAATACTGGCCGCTGATGAACGCCGATTAACGCGGATAACACGAGACTTCTTATCGGCGTTGATCAGCGTTCATCGGCGGCCAATCCTGCTTGCCCCTGGTGCGTCCGGGGATTCCGACGTCTTCGAATGGCATCCCACCTAATGTTTAAGCCTGCTCTACGAGGAAAAACACGCGCCGCCGCGGCCCGCGCCGCGCCCAGCAGTCGAAGGACGACCTGGATTGCAGACTGAGCCTCACAACCGCTCCAACTCCTCCTCCAACTGCTGCTCCCGGACTAACTCAGCATACAGCCCGCCATGGGCCAGTAACTCGGCGTGAGTCCCCTGCTCCGCAATGGCCCCACGCTCCAGCACCACGATCCGGTCCGCATGGCGGATGGTCGATACACGGTGCGACACCAGCAGGGTCGTCCGCCCCCGCATCAGGCGGGTCAACTCCCGCAGGATGCCCTCCTCGGTCACCGTATCCACACTCGCCAGAGCATCGTCCAGAATCAATATCGACGGATCTCGAAGTATGGCCCGCGCGATCGCCGTCCGCTGCTTCTGGCCCCCGCTCAACGTGATGCCACGCTCCCCGACCACCGTTGCCAATCCCTCCGGCATAGCAGCCAAGTCCGGCTCCAACCCGGCTATCACAGCCGCCCGCAAGATCGCATCCGGTGAGGCGTTGGGCGCTCCCAACGCGATGTTTTCACCCAACGTCATCGAGAACAAAAAGGTCTCCTGCGGGACCACCGCAATTCGCCGTCGCAAGGCCTCCGGATCGTAACGCCGCACGTCTTCCCCGTCCACCAGAACGGTTCCCTCCGTCGGATCCAACAGCCGCGGCACGAGGTTTACCAATGACGTTTTTCCGCTGCCGGTGTGTCCGGCGAGCGCGACGGTTTCCCCCGCCAATATCGTCAAGTCAATTCCCCGCAGCGCTTCGCCCGCCGCGTACCCTAACCGCACGCCGCGGAAGGCGATCTCTCCGCGAAGAGCATCGGGCCGTAGAGCGTCCGCCGGAGCCGCAATCGATGGCGGCACAGCGAGCATCTCCCGGATCCGTTCCAGCGACGCTGTTCCCCGCTGCATGAGATTGATAACCCAGCCCATGGCGATCATCGGCCAGATCAGCATTCCCATGTAAGTCTGAAACATGACAAAGCTACCCAGCGAGATACTCTCCGACAACAACCGCCAACCGCCAACCCACAAGACAATCAGGAACGCAACTCCTATCATTGCGTGTAGTAACGGTTCGAATATCCCCGTTGTTCGAACCAGCTCCAGATTCCGATCGATATAGTCCTTGTTCAGCTTCTCAAAAGCCGCCAGTTCCGCGTCCGA
>CAMDKT010000556.1 GCA_945900935.1 Candidatus Sulfopaludibacter sp. SbA3
ACTACTTCAACGGTCGTATGGAATCGTTCACCGTCGAAATGGGCAACTCCTCTTCGGAACTGGTTGACTACTTCATCAAACGGAATCAAAAGACCGGAGCGAAGCACTAAGCTTCTTCCGTCCCCGCTCTCCCCTTCCGCCGCTGGCGAGTTGAATCCCGGGCGCGGGCGGGGGGCTTATCCCCCCGTCCGCAAACCCGATACGCAAGGAGAATATATGTCCGGCTTTCATAAAAGAAAACAAGTTGCTACGTCCGGTCCCATGAACGAAATCAACGTCACACCGATGGTCGACGTGATGCTCGTGATGCTCATCATTTTCATGGTCATCACGCCCATGCTTACCAAAGGCATGAGCGTCGACCTTGTGAAGACCAAGAACCCTGTCGCATTGAAGAACGCCGATAGAGATGACGCGATCCTCATTTCGGTCACCAAAGACGGTAAAGTCTACCTCGGGTCCGATCAATTCCCGAATTTGAATGAACTCGGCGTAAAAGTGAAGGACCGTCTCGCCGCCTTGCAGGACAAAACCGTGTACATGAAAAATGACTCCCGCGCCCGCTTTGAGCGCGTCGTGGAAGTCATCGACAATCTTCGCGCTTTCGGAGTAGACCAACTCGGCCTGATTACTGAGCAGGTCAAGGACGGCAGCACCGCCGCTCCGCCGCCAGCCGGCGTCTAGTCCGGCTGACGAAAATTTTCTAAAACCTCATCGTTAAGGAGCACAAATATGTCAATGGCTATGGGCGGTTCGGGCAGTGGTCCCGCCGCCAATATCAATGTGACGCCGCTGATCGACGTGTTGCTTGTGTTGCTGATCATCTTCATGGTCATCACGCCGCTCACGCAAAAGGGTCTGGAAGCGCTCGTTCCGCAGCCTCCGCCGCCGAACGCACCACCCCCGCCGCCGAATCAGGACCGCACCGTCGTCATCGTCATCGAAAAGAATAAGTCGATGTTTCTCAATTCCGAACCGATCACCGAAGCCCGCCTCGGGCCGCGTCTGCTCGATGTTTTCAAGACCCGTGCCGAACGCGTCGTGTTCGTCAAGGGCGATCCCGATCTCGAATTCATGTATATCGCCAGGGCGATTGACATTGCCAAAGGCGCCGGCATCGACAAAGTCGGCCTCATGACACCCAAAATCGAAGCCGGTCAATAGTCCGGACCCGCACGCTAACTTAAGGAGATTTCGAGTGAGACTCAATTTGCAACGATACACAACAGCGCTCGCCGCCCTCGTCCTGCTTCTCGCCGCGGCCGGGTGCAGGCGCCTCCAGTCTCGCGACAACCTCAATAAGGGCGTCCGAGAATACAAAGGCGCCAAATTTGCCGAAGCCGTTAAGTATTTTCAACTGGCCATCGAACTCGATCCGGACTTCACCACCGCGCGCCTCTACTTGGCGACCGCCTACATGAGTCAGTGGATCCCCGGTGCCGATTCGGAAGAGAACAACAAATACGCCAAGGCCGCCGAAGATAATTTCAAGCTGGTCCTCGATAAAGACCCCAATGACAAGCTTGCCCTCGCCTCCATCGGCTCCATTTATTACAACCAGAAAAAATTCGACATCGCCAAGGAGTGGAATGAACGCTTGTTGAAGGTCGATCCGCAGAACAAGGAAGCGCATTACACCTTGGGCGTTATCGCCTGGGGGAAGGCCTACCCGATTCGTGGCGAAGCCCGCAACAGGCTCAGCATGAGGCCCGAAGATCCCGGCCCCCTCAAGGACAAGAAGGTGCGTGAAGAGGTAAAAGGCAAGAATTTGGCCGTCGTACAGGAAGGCCTGGCCAATCTACAAGAGGCCGTCAAGATTGACAACAATTATGACGACGCCCTCGCCTACATCAATCTGATGCACCGCGAACTCGCCGACATCGCCGATACCACCGAAGACTACAAGAAGGAAATCGCGTTGGCCGACGACTTCGTGCAAAAGACCCTCGACGCCAAGAAACGCAAGGCCGAAGAAGCTGAGAAAAAGGCTTCCAAAGGCATCCAGAACGACCTTAAGTAATTGCCGTATTCATTGGCCGGCTGTCTCTACTTGTGTATACCCTGGATGAAGAGGGGTTGCACACGGTGAGCCAGCCGGTCAAGTTGTCTGATGTTCCATTAAACCTGCCAGCCGGCGGTCCGCCCCTTATCGATCCCGCTCTCGACTCCCTCTTTCAGTCCCTCCTCAATAAATTTCAGACCGCCCACCCCGCCGAAGATTCCTCCCCCCTCTCGGCCGCCTTTCAACTCGCCCTCCAAATGCACGCCGGGCAAAAGCGCCAGTCCGGTGAACCCTACCTGATACATCCCCTGGAAGTCGCCCATATTCTGGCCGACATGACCACCGACCGAACTTGCCTCATCACCGGCCTTTTGCACGATCTGGTCGAGGACACGGGCGTCACCATCGAACAGATCCGTAAACAGTTCGGCGATGATGTCGCCGCCTGCGTCGACGGCGTCACCAAACTCGCCAAACTGAAGTTCTACTCGCGCGAAGAGCGGCAAGCCGAAAGCGTTCGCAAGATGCTCTTAGCCATGGTCAAGGATATCCGCGTTGTCCTCGTCAAGCTTGCCGACAGGCTCCACAACATGCGAACCCTCGGCGCGCTTTCCGTCGAGCGGCAGGAGCGCATCGCCCAGGAGACGCTCGAAATTTACGCTCCCATCGCCCATCGCCTCGGCATGGGCAAAGTGCGCGCCGAACTCGAAGACCTCGGCTTCCAATACACAGACCCGCTGGCGTTCGGCGAAATCCAGGAAGCCATGGAGTCGAAGCGAAAAGCCCATCAGGGTCTCCTCGACGAGATTCGCACCGCCGTCGAATTAAAGCTCCGCCGCGAAGGCGTTCCCGTCCGCATCGAGGCCCGCCTCAAGCGTCCTTACAGCATCTGGCAGAAGCTCAAACGCCAGAAAATCAGCATCGATCAGGTTTACGATCTCCTCGCCGTCCGCATCGTCACCGACTCGGTGAAGAACTGCTACGCCGCCCTCGGCACGCTCCACGGCGACTGGCATCCCATCCCCGGCCGCATCAAGGATTTCATCGCCATCCCCCGGCCGAACCTCTATCAGTCCCTCCACACCTCCGTCATCGGTCCCGGCGGCCAGCCCTTCGAAGTCCAGATCCGCACCGAGGAAATGCACCGCATCGCCGAAGACGGCATCGCCGCCCATTGGAAGTACAAAGAGGGCAACAAACACGCCGTCGAGGATGACCAGCAAATTGCCTGGCTCCGCCAACTCGTCGAGTGGCAGCGCGAAATGCACGACCCCGGTGAGTTCATGTCGACGCTGAAAGTCGACTTGTATCCGGAAGAGGTCTACACATTTACACCGAAGGGCAAGGTCATCGTCCTCCCCCGCGGTGCCACACCCATCGATTTTGCTTACGCCATCCACACCGAGGTCGGCAATCTCTGCGTCGGCGCCAAAGTCAACGCCCGCATCGTCCCGCTGAAATACATGCTGAAAAACGGGGACGTCGTCGACATCCTCACCCAGCACGGCCACCTTCCCAGCAAGGATTGGCTCTCCATCGCCAAGACCTCCAAAGCGCGGAACAAGATCAAGGCGGTCATCAATACCACCGAACGCGCCAAGGCCGTCGAAATCGGCGAAAAGTATCTGGAGAAGGAAGCCCGCCGCTTCGGCGTTCAATGGAAAAAGGTGGACAAGGAGCATCTGCGCACGGTCGCATCCGAATACGGATTTCCCAAAATGGAGGATCTCCACGCCGCACTCGGCTACGGTAAATTCTCCGCTCGCCAGGTGCTGATTAAGCTCGCCCCCGAGCAGGTCGAGGCCTCCGAAAAAGCCAACGCCCCCGCCGAACCAGCCACCCCCGCCGTCCAGCCCGATCGCGGAGAGGATAAGGATCTCGTCATCCGCGTCAAAGGCATCGACGACGTTATGGTCTACCGCGCCAAATGCTGCAACCCCATCCGCGGCGAATCCATTGTCGGTTACATCACTCGCGGCAAAGGCGTCGCGGTTCACTCCGTCAATTGCACCAATGTGCAGAATCTGATGTACGAAGTCGCCCGCAAGATCACGGTTGAATGGGTCCGCACCGCCGACGACACATTCTCCGTCCGGCTCACCGCCTACGCCGATGACCGCCCCGGCATTTTGAGTCAATTAACCAGCGTCGTCTTCCATGAAGGCAGTAACATCAAATCCCTGGAAGCCCAACCTGACGAGCATCGCGGCGACGGTAGCGCTATTATCAACGTATTACTCGACGTAAAGGACAAGAAACAACTGGAGCGCGTCGTCGCCGCCGTCCGCCGTATCAGCGGCATCCGCGATGTCGAGCGGATTAACTAACATGACCAATCCCCAACCCGAACCCGAACACATCGCCATCAGCAAATCGAAAG
>CAMDKT010000557.1 GCA_945900935.1 Candidatus Sulfopaludibacter sp. SbA3
GGCGATACCGGCCCGTTGCTGCTCGAGGGATTCCAGGGACTTGGGAGGCATGATTTGGGCTCCTTCCGTCCCAGCGTATCACATACGCACGGATTCATGCCGCAAAAAAAGAGAATCGTCGATTCCCCACTTTCATGTCGCACACCCAACACGCATTCCGCGGGCGGTTCAACAACGATAGGATGTAAGCAGGAACATCATGCCCCGCATCCGTCTACATTGGGCCTTGGCCGCTGGTATGTCAGCAGCCGTCGGCATCTCGGCCCAGAACATTTCGCCTCGGGTCGACTTCACCCGGGACATCCAGCCGATCTTCGTCGCGAAGTGTCAGAGCTGCCATGGGCCGAAGGCTCAACTGGGTCAGCTCCGATTAGACGCGAAAGCGCCGGCGACGCGGACCTTCAAGACAGGTAATGCCGCGGAGAGCCCGCTGTACCAGCGCGTGGCCGGGACTTCCGAGCAGGCGAGAATGCCGATGGGCGGCAAGCCGTTGCCGGCCGATCAGATCGCGCTCATCAAACGCTGGATCGATGAAGGTGCCGACTGGCCGGACGCCGGTGACACTATCGACGCCGGGATCCAGAAACATTGGGCGTTTGCGGCGCCGTTAAAAGCGCCGCTGCCGAAAGTCAAAAACGCGGTTTGGGCGAATGGCGCAATTGACCGGTTCGTGCTGGCGAAACTCGACGCTGAGGGCCTGACACCTGCCCCGGAAGCGGACCGGACCACGCTGCTTCGACGGCTCCATTTGGATATTACCGGCTTGCCGCCAACGCCGGCGGAGGTCGACGCTTTCGTCGCGGATAAGAGCCCGAAAGCCTACGAGAAACAGGTTGACCGGCTGCTGGCATCCCCGCACTACGGCGAGCGCTGGGCGCGTCAATGGCTCGACGCGGCGCGCTACGCCGATAGTGACGGGTATGAAAAGGACAAGTCGCGGGAAGTGTGGTTCTGGCGCGACTGGGTGATCAACTCGCTGAACAAAGACATGGGCTACGACCAGTTCCTGATCGAACAACTGGCCGGTGATCTGTTGCCGAACGCGACGCAGGAACAGCGCGTGGCGACCGGGTTTTTGCGCAACTCGATGGTGAACGAGGAAGGCGGCATCGACCCGGAGCAGTTCCGGATGGAAGCGATGTTTGACCGGATGGACGCCGTCGGAAAGTCGATGCTCGGCGTTACGATTCAATGCGCCCAGTGCCACAACCACAAGTACGATCCCTTGACGCAGGAGGAGTATTACAAGCTGTTCGCCTTCCTCAATAACTCGCACGAATCGAACGCCGCCGTCTACACCGCCGCCGAGCAGCAAAAGCGCTCGGCGATCTTCGGCCGCATTCGCGAAATCGAGCAGGACCTTCAGCACAAGATGCCGGACTGGCAAACGCGAATGGCCGCCTGGGACGCCTCTGTGAAGGCGAAGCAGCCGCAATGGCAGGTATTGACGCCCGACATTGACGACATCGCCACCGGCGGGCAGAAGTACTCGCAGATGTCGGATGGCTCGGTGCTGGCAGGAGGCTATGCGCCGACGAAGTTCACGCCGCAGTTCACGCTTCGGACGAAGATGCGAAATATCCGGGCGATACGCCTGGAGTTGTTGAACGATCCGAATCTGCCGATGAACGGACCGGGGCGGTCGTTGTGGGGCACGGCGGCGCTGACTGAATTCGAAGTGCGCGCAATGCCCGCGGGCGTGAAGGACGCCAAGCTCGCGAAGGTGAAGATTGCCCGGGCCACGGCGGATATGAATCCGCCGGAGACTCAGATCGCCGGCGCGTTTTGGGACAAGTCCGGCAAGCGCAGGGTAACCGGTCCGATCGAGTTCGCCATTGATGGAAACACCGAAACCGCCTGGGGCACCGACAACGGCCCCGGCCGGCGGAATCAGCCGCGTCAGGCGGTGTTTGTGTTTGCCGAACCGGTCGACTTTCCCGAAGGCGCAGTGATGGAAGTGCATCTGTCGCAGCGCCACGGCGGCTGGAACAGCGACGACAACATGAACCATAACCTCGGCCGATTCCGCTTGGCGGTGACCGATGTCCTGGACGCCGCGGCGGATCCGCGAGCGGCAAATCTGTTCTCCGTTTGGCGCTCGACGGTTCCCGAATGGCGGCAGGCCAATGACGAGATTGAACAGCTTTGGCGAGAGCATCCGGAGGGGACAACGCAGTTGGTGATGAATGAACGCGAGGAGATGCGCGAGACGCATTTGCTGCTGCGCGGCGATTTTCTGAAGCCGGGCAAAGCGGTGCGCGCCGGGACGCCGTCGTTTCTTCACGCGGCCCCGGAAGGCGCGCCGGCGAACCGGTTGACGCTCGCCAAGTGGATGGTGGACCGTCAGTCTCCCACGGTGGCGCGCTCGATCGCGAATCGCGTTTGGCAGTCGTATTTCGGCACTGGTCTGGTGGCCACCTCCGAGGACCTCGGCAAGCAGGCGGAAACACCGTCGCACAAAGAGCTCTTCGACTGGCTGTCCGTCGATCTGATGGACAACAAATGGAGCCTGAAAAAGCTCCACAAATCGATCGTGATGAGCAATACCTACAGGCAGTCTTCAAAGGTCTCCGAAGCGTTGTACGCCCGCGATCCGTATAACCGGCTACTGGCGCGCGGCTCCCGTCTCCGCGTCGACGCGGAAATCGTCCGCGACATCGCGCTGGCCGCCAGCGGTCTGTTGAATCCGAAGGTCGGCGGCCCGAGCGTATTTCCGCCGGCGCCGGAGTTCCTGTTTCAGGCGCCCGCCAGTTACGGTCCCAAGAACTGGTTCGAAGCCAAGGGTGCCGACCGCTATCGCCGCGGCCTCTATACGTTCCGTTTCCGCAGCGTGCCGTATCCGATGCTGCAAGCCTTCGATGCGCCCAATGGCGACACGAGCTGCGTGCGGCGCGACCGTTCGAATACGCCCTTGCAGGCGCTGACGACCTTGAACGAGCCGCTGTTTTTGGAGACCGCGCGGGCGCTGGCATTGAAGACCGTTCGCGAGGGCGGTTCCGCTGATCGCGACCGCTTGCGGTTTGCGTTCCGCCGCGTCGTTTCCCGCTTGCCATCGGACAAAGAGGCGGATATGCTGCTGACTTTATTGGCCAAGCAAGTCTCGAAAAATGGGGCGAATGCCTGGGAATTGGCGGCCGACGATCCTAAGAATCCGCCATCGTTGCCAGCCGGAGTCACCCCGGCGCAGTTAGCCGCGTGGACCACCGTCAGCCGCGTGTTGTTGAACCTCGACGAAGCGATCACGAAAGAGTAGAGTATGCCGAATCTCATAGCGCGTAGATGGTTTATGGAACAGTGCGGCGTCGGCATGGGCGCGCTGGCGCTGCCCACGTTGCTCGGCGCGGCGGCGACGGACCCCATGGCCCCGAAAAAACCGCATCACGCGGCGAAGGCGAAGAACGTAATCTATCTCTTCATGGCCGGCGGACCGAGCCACATTGAACTGTTTGATAACAAGCCGATGCTCGCTAAGTTCGACGGGACATTGCCGCCCGCCGACTTGCTAAAAGGCTATCGCGCCGCCTTCATTAATCCGAACTCCAAGTTACTCGGGCCGAAGTTCAAGTTTTCCAAATACGGGCAGGCCGGAACAGAAATTTCCGAGCTATTGCCGCACACTGCCGGCATTGTGGACGACATTTGCGTCGTCAAATCCATGGTCAGCGACGCGTTTAACCACGCTCCCGCGCAGTTGATGATGAACACCGGCTCCGTGCAGTTCGGGCGGCCATCGATGGGCGCGTGGTCCGTGTACGGGCTGGGCAGTGAGTCGAAGGACCTCCCGGCTTTCGTGGTGTTTTCGAGCGGGGCCAAGGGGCCCAGCGGAGGCAATTCGTGCTGGGGCTCGGGCTTCCTGCCGTCAGCATATCAGGGTGTTCAACTGCGCAATTCCGGTGACCCGGTGTTATATCTGTCGAACCCGCGCGGCGTGGACGCGGAGACACAGCGGGAGTCACTCGACGCCATCCAGGCGATGAATCGCGAACGGCTGCAAGTGACAGGCGATCCGGAGATTGCGACGCGAATCAACTCCTTCGAAATGGCCCATCGGATGCAGACATCGGCACCGGAATTGATGGACCTCTCCAAGGAATCGAAGGCCACGCTCGACATGTACGGCGTGGAACCGGGGAAGCCCAGCTTCGCTTATAACTGTTTGCTGGCGCGGCGATTGGTGGAGCGCGGCGTGCGGTTTGTGCAGTTGTATCATGAGGCATGGGATCAGCATGGCGCGCTGATAAGCGGGTTGAAGAAAAACTGCAAGGACACCGATCAGGCCGCGGCGGCGCTGGTAAAAGATCTGAAGCAGCGCGGGCTGCTGGATGACACCCTGGTCATCTGGGGCGGTGAATTCGGCCGCACGCC
>CAMDKT010000558.1 GCA_945900935.1 Candidatus Sulfopaludibacter sp. SbA3
CGCACGTTTGAGACGGCGACGCGGAATACGATGGATATTTCGGCGATTCCGGTGTTGCAACAGTTGACGCATTTGCCGGTGATTGCGGATCCGTCGCATGGAGTAGGGAAGCGGGGGTTGGTGCCGGCGATGGCGCGGGCGGCGGTGGCGGCGGGCGCGGACGGGTTGTTGATTGAAGTGCATCCGGACCCGGACCATGCGTTGAGCGACGGGGCGCAGTCGTTGTTTCCGGAGCAGTTCATGGAGTTAATGGGGCAGTTGCGGATGATTGCGGCGGCGGTGGGGCGGTCGGTTGCGGAATGAAGACGGTTGCCATTGCGGGGGTGGGTCTCATCGGCGGGAGCTTTGCGCTGGCGTTACGGCAGGCGGGTTTTGCCGGGGTCATTGCGGGGGTTAGCTCGCCGCGGACGATTGCGGAGGCTTTGTCGCATGGGATTATTGATTGCGAGATGACATTGGCGGAGGCTGCGGGTTCGGCGGATGTGGTTTTTTTGGCGCAGCCGATTGGGCGGATTGTTTCGTTGATTGAGGAGATGGCGCCTTATTTGGGGCCGTCGACGTTGGTGACGGATGCGGGGAGTACGAAGTCATTGATTTGCGCGGCGGCTTCGAAGTTCTTGCCGGCGGGTCAGTTTTTAGGCGGGCATCCGATGGCGGGGAAGGAATCGCGGGGTGTTTCCAGCGCGGATGGCGGATTGTTTCGGGGGCGGACATGGGTGTTGACCGCGGCGGTTTCGCATCCGTTTGTAAGTTGGGTGCGAAAGATTGGTTCGCATGTGTTGGTGATGGGGCCGGAGGAGCATGACCGGGTTGTTGCTTTGACTTCGCACTTACCGCAGTTAGTGGCGACGGCTTTGGGATGTACGGTGGGGGCGGGGTTGGAGCGGGATGAGCAGTTACGGGCCGGTGGGCCGGGGTTGATTGATATGACTCGATTGGCGTTGAGTCCTTATGACATTTGGAATGATATTTTGGGGACTAACTCAGGGGCTATTGATTCGGCGCTTTTGACTTTGATTGAGCGGTTGGAGGGGATGCGGCTGCGGTTGCGGGACGGGGAGTTACGGGGGGATTTTGAGGAGGGGGCGCGGTTACGGCGGAGATTGGTGAATCCGGTGGAGTTGGGGTAGGAGGGAAACAATGCGACTTAGCTGGAATGAAATAAAGATCCGGGCCGCTCGCTTCGCTGATGAGTGGAAGAACGCCCGCTATGAGCGCGGAGAGAGCCAAACATTCTACAACGAGTTTTTCGAAATATTTGGCGTGACACGGAGGCGCGTCGCGAGCTTTGAAGAACCCGTGAAGCGGCTCGGAAAGGATCGCGGCTTTATCGATCTTTTCTGGAAGGGTGTACTCCTTGTGGAGCAAAAGAGCGCGGGGCGCGACTTGATACGGGCGAAGCAACAGGCGCTCGATTATTTCCCCGGCCTCAAAGAGCACGAGCTTCCACGCTTCGTTATGGTCAGCGACTTTCAGACTTTTGAACTGTACGACCTTGAAGATGGCGGGGAGACGAAGTTTTACCTCGCACAGCTTCCGGAACGGATAGAAGATTTCTCCTTCATTCTTGGCGTTCAGAAGCGGACATTTCGGGACCAGGACCCCGCCAACATCGAAGCTTCGGAGCTGATGGGTAAGCTGCACGATGCGCTGAAAGCGTCGGGCTATGCAGGCCACGACCTGGAGCGCTTCCTGGTCCGGCTGCTCTTTTGCCTCTTTGCCGATGACACGGGCATATTTGAGCCTCGCGATCGTTTCCTTTCGTTAATTACCGAGCGGACGAACTGGGACGGGAGCGATACGGGACTCTGGATCACCCAACTGTTTGAGATACTGAACACGCCTGTAGAGAGCCGTCAGCAGGGGCTCGATGAGGACCTCTCCCAGTTTCCTTACGTCAATGGCGAACTCTTCAATGAACGCTTGAGAATTCCTTCGTTTAACGCGGCGATGCGATCACTCCTGATCGACGCGTGCGAATTCAGTTGGGATGTCATCTCGCCCGCGATTTTTGGATCGTTGTTTCAGTCGGTGATGAATCCCAGCGAGCGCCGTTCCCAGGGAGCGCACTACACAACTGAGAAAAACATTCTGAAGGTAATCGAGCCTCTTTTTCTTGATGCATTGCGAGGGGAGTTTCGGGCCCTTCTTCAGCGGCGCGACGGAGGGCGCCGCAAGGCGATCGAGGCGTACCACACGAAGCTATCGACGCTCCGGTTTTTCGATCCAGCTTGCGGATGCGGGAACTTTTTGATTATCTCCTACCGCGAATTGCGAGTGCTTGAGCTCGAGGTTTTAAACGTTTTACGTAAGGACATGCAGCTTACGCTCAACGTAGTTGAACTCTGCCAGATAGATGTCGATCAGTTCTACGGGATCGAACTTGGCGAGTTCCCGGCGCGAATCGCGGAAGTCGCGATGTGGATGATGGACCACATTATGAACAACCGGCTCTCGCTGGAATTTGGCCAGAGCTACGCGCGCATTCCCCTGAGTAAGTCGCCGCGAATTCACCATGGCGATGCGCTTGAGACTGACTGGATGGCGGTGTTGCCGCCTGGCGAGTGCTCCTATGTTCTCGGCAATCCTCCCTTCGGGGGCGCGAAGTACCAAGATGAGAAACAGAGATCTCAGGTTAGGCGGATCGCCAGTCTCGGCGGCAGCGGCGGCACGCTTGACTACGTCGCGGCCTGGTTTTTGAAAGCGGGAGAGTATGTACAAAACGCAAAGGCTGAAATCGGATTCGTAGCGACGAATTCGATTACGCAGGGTGAACAGGTGGCGCAACTATGGCCCAGCCTATTTGACCGATATGGATTGGAGATCAATTTCGCTCATCGGACGTTCGCGTGGGGGAGCGATGCGCGGGGGGTCGCCCACGTTCACGTCGTCATCCTTGGACTGGCGCTGCGCGATCAGGCGCCCGCGCGCAAGCGGCTGTTCAGCTACAACGATATAAATGGCGATCCTGGCGAGAGCCTTCACGAAGCGCTTTCACCCTATCTTTTTGACGCCGGCAAGCTTGCCAACCGTCATCTTGTCGTTGACGAGACATCGCGCCCGTTGAGCGGGGCACCCAGAATGGTGATCGGATCTAAGCCAATCGACGGCGGGTACTTGATCTTCGACGATAGCGAGAGGAACGCGTTTCTGGCCACGGAACCAAACGCGAAAAAATTCCTGCGGCCGTTTATCGGCGGCGTCGAATATATCCAGGGCCGGAGCCGATGGATTCTGGCGTTGCAGGGCGCCTCGCCGGCGGAGTTGCGGTCGATGCCAGCGGTATTGGAACGGCTCAAGTTCGTTCGTGAGTATCGGCGCGGAGAGAGACCGGCGCGTAGGAATGCGGATGCGGAGCCTAAAGCGCCGGGAATTTCGGCCCGGGCGCTCGCTGAAACGCCCGCGGAATTTCATGTGACCGTCATTCCCGCCGGGGCGTTTCTCGCGATTCCATATGTTAGTTCTGAGCGTCGTGAGTATGTGCCAATCGGCTGGCTTCACTCACCTGTAATCCCGAGCGACCTGGTGCGAGTGCTGCTGGATGCCGATCTCTGGCACTTCGGTTTGCTCACGTCAGCGATGCATATGGCGTGGATGCGGCAGATCGGCGGGCGACTCAAGAGCGATTACCGCTATTCGATCGGAATTGTTTATAACACCTTCCCGTGGCCAGATGCCAATGACACCCAACGAGCTAGGATCAAGACATTGGCCGAAGGCGTTCTTGAAGCACGCAGGCAGTTTCCCTCATCGACACTTGCGGATCTCTATGACTCCGATGTCATGCCAGTTCAGCTCCGTAAGGCTCATCGCGTACTTGATGGGGCTGTCGACAAGCTGTACCGATCCGGCGCTTTTGCGGGAGATCGCGAACGGGTGGAGCATCTTTTTGGACTCTACGAAGGCGTGGTGACTCCTTGGGCAGTGGCGGCAAGGGCGAGACCGGTGCCGAGGAAACGCCGGTGACAGAAGTTCTACGCACCCTCGACCGTTATTGCGTCATTCCCAGCTTAGAATTCAGTTGCGGGCCACGACTGTTGCGCGTTGAATGAGACGCGTGCGACCGCGCGGTTCCTGGTTTGGAATCAGAAGGTTCCAGGGGCAAGCAGGACTGGCCGCTGATGAACGCTGATCAACGACGATAAGAAGTCCCGTGTTATCCGCGTTCATCGGCGTTCATCGGCGGCCAGTATTGTTTCTTCGCGGAGGAACGCCGATTCCTCCGCTTAAAGTGGACCCCATTGTCAAGACCATTTTTGGCTTTCAATAAGCTAATGTCTGACGGGTCTGAATTGAGAGTTGGGACGGCCTCGGCTCGGAAGCCGTCCCTTGCTATTCCAGCCCTCGAAGCGGC
>CAMDKT010000559.1 GCA_945900935.1 Candidatus Sulfopaludibacter sp. SbA3
CACAGTCCTGTCAATAGCTATTGTATAGCGACGCAGCTACACTTTGCAAATCAGTATTTCCGTATATACACTGCGAGACGCGTTAACTCCCTCTCTATCAGTACTTTGCACGGAATTGGAAGCGCTGGCCTAGGAAACTCCCGCTAGGAAACTCCCGCTAGTATATAGGAACGATCCCGATTTATTGACAGCGGTATGCGCGGAAGGCAATAATGGCGACCGTGCCACGACTTTGGATTTATTTTTTGGCGGCGGCGATGGCGCAGGGCCAAGGAGTGGCGACGAGGAACGCGGCGGCGGCGGCGCGGCAGGCTCCTTCCGGACGCCCTTTCCTGGCAACTTTTGAAGACGTCGCGGCGAAGGCGGGCCTTACGGCTCCGGTAACAGTGGGGAATCCGGCGACGAAGAAATACATCATTGAAGCCAATGGAACGGGGCTGGCGGCGATTGACTATGACCGGGACGGATGGCTGGATTTATTTGTGGTGAATGGGTCCAAGCTGGAAGGATTCGGCGGTGCCAAGCCGCCAACGAGCAGGCTCTACCGGAACACGGGAAAAGGGACATTTACGGACGTGACGGAAATCGCCGGAGTTGGCAAGAGCGGCTGGGGGAATGGCGTTTGCACGGGCGATGTGAATAACGATGGATACGATGATATTTTCGTCACCTATTGGGGGCCGAACCAGTTGTATTTGAACAACGGGAAAGGCGGATTTACGGAAGCGGGCGCGAAGGCTGGTGTGGCCGGGCCGGAGAAGGAGTGGAGTTCGGGTTGCACGTTTCTCGACTATGACCGGGACGGGCGGCTGGATCTATTCGTGACGAGCTACCAGCAGTTCGATCCGGCCAAGACGCCGCCGCCGGGCAAAGCATCGAACTGCGAATGGAAAGGGATGCCGGTGTTTTGCGGTCCGCGCGGACTGCCGTTTGGAAGCGCGACGCTGTTTCATCAACGCGGAGACGGCACATTTGAAGACGTGACGAAGGCTTCGGGAATTTCCGCGGCGCGCGATTTTTATGCGTTTACTCCGGTGGCCGCGGACCTGAACGGAGACGGCTGGACCGATATTTATTTTGCGAGCGATTCGACGCCGAGCGTTCTTTTCCGGAACGAAAAGAACGGGACGTTCCGGGAGATTGGGACGGAGACGGGCGTGGCGTTTAACGAGCACGGATTTGAGCAGGGCGGTATGGGAATTGGTGTGGGCGATTACAATCGGGACGGGCTACTGGACCTGGTGAAGACTAATTTCGCGGGGGATCATCCGAACCTGTATCGCAATACCGGCGGCGGGATTTTTGAGGATTCGGTTCTGGTGGCGGGGCTGGCGATCAATCCGCAGTTCGTTGGCTGGGGCGTGGCGCTGGTGGATTTGGACAACGATGGGTGGCAGGATATTTTTCAAGTGAATGGGCATGTGTATCCGGAGTTGAGCGGGGCGGAATCGTACCGGCAGCCGCGAGTGGTCTACCGGAATTTGGGCGATGGGCGGTTTGAGGACGTCAGCGCGATGGCGGGGCCGGGTATTGCGGCGCGGCATTCCAGCCGAGGGGCGGCATTCGGCGATTTCGACAACGATGGGGACATTGATGTGGCGGTGATGAACATGGGGGAGCCGCCGTCTTTGCTGCGGAATACGCTGGCCGGAAAATCGCGTTGGATCAAGGTGGTGTTGGAAGGGGTGCGGTCGAACCGATCGGCGATCGGAGCGGTGGTAACGATAGAGGCGGGCGGAGCTAAGCAGACGCTGCCGGTGCTGAGCCAATCGAGTTTTCTGTCGCAGAGCGAACGGCGATTGCACTTTGGATTGGGAACGGCGGCGCAGGTCGACCGGGTGCGGGTGCGGTGGCCGTCGGGAGAATGGGAGACGTTTGCGGGAGGCGCGGCGGGCGCGACATTGCAGTTGAAGGAAGGCGGCGGACGGCCATGACGGGAGTCCTGGTGGTGGCGGCGATGTTGTTGCAATCGCCGGCGGAGGCATTGTCGGAGCAGGCGCTGGCGGCGGCGCAACGGGGCGATACGGAAGCGGCGGACGGACTGTGGCGGCAGGCGATTGAAAAGGAACCGAAACATTTTGCGTCGCTGTTCAATTTGGGGGTAATGCTGCACCGGGGGAAGCGGCAGATTGAGGCTTTGCCTTTGTTGGAACGCGCGGCGGCGATCGAGCCTGGTTATCAGGTCCATTTGATTCGGGGATCGAATTTCCAGCAGTTGGAGCGGCGGGAGGAGGCGATTCGCGCGTGGAAGGCGGCGCTTGTCTATCAGCCCAAGAACGTGAAATTGATGCAGGTGCTGAGCGTGGAATATGGGCGGGGGCGATATTTCCATGAGGCGGCGGCGATGGCGCGGGCGGCGCTGCGAGTGGCGCCATTGGAACAGAACCTATACTTCCTGGCGATCAAGGCGTATCAGGACGCGGGGAGCCAGACGCCGGCGGCGGAATTGGCGGCGGAAGCGGCGGCGAAGTTTCCGCAGTCGGCGCGGGCGCAGTTTGAGCATGGGTATTATTTGCAAAAGCGCGGGAACACGGAACCGGCGATGGAGTATCTGCGCAAGGCGATGGCGTTGGATGACAAGTATGAGGAGCCGTTCTTTTTCTATGGCGATTTGCTGGTGAAGCAGATGAAATGGGAGGCGGCGCTGGGACCATTGCGGCAGGCGATTGCGATCCGGCCGGAGTATTCGCCGGCGCGGGTGGCGCTGGCGCGGGCGCTCAGCAATTTGGATCAATTGCCGGCGGCGGTGAAGGAATTGGAGGAGGCGGCACAGTTGGACCCCAAGAACGCGCAGCCGTGGGTGATGCTATCGCAAATGTATTTCCGCATGGGCGACGAAGACCGGGCGCGCGACGCGAAGGAGACATCGCAGCGGCTGCGGCGGGAGAACCCGACGGTGCTGGAAGCCCCGCAGGCAAGGCCGTTTCCGGGGAAGTGAGCATAGCCGCGCAGCGGGCTTGACAGCGCCGGCCACTACGGAGTGTCGGGCTCACGGTATCGCCGGGCCGACGCCAAGCGGGCCATCTGTTCGTCCACTTGCGCTAACAGGTGCTGGATTCACTCCACCTCTCGCTCCTCGAAATATGGCGCACCGCACTGTGTGCACACCCAGGCGGGAACGGCATCGAGGAACAGTCGGTATCCGTTCCTGTCGATGTGAAATGGCGCGGTCCGGCGGCTCATCATCCCTTGGCAGTGCTTGCCTTTCATAACCCTCACCCGGCATAGCCGGAACCAAACAGGAAAATCGGTTACGATGCGGGAATGGGTGTTGAACTACTGACGGAACGGCACGCGTCGCAGATTGCGGGAGTATTGGGTTGCTACGACCGGGTGTTGATATTCGGCACCTTGCCGGGGATCTGTTACGCGGGAGGAATGACGTCGTTTCTGTACGCGCGGCAGATCCGGATATTCGACTATCCAAAATTCGCCGAGCCGTTTCGGGAGCGGATCCGCGAGAATGCGGAACGCATGGCGGCGGCAGCTGGCATCAAGATCGAGTTCATCCGCACGCGGAGCATCCGGAAAGAAGACCGCGCCCAGGAGTTGCTGGCCAAGCGCGGAGAGCACCCGTGACTGGTCTGTATCCTTTCGTCGATGAAGAACTTGGCTTTTGCCATGTGCGGGTGCCGACGTGGCTGGCGGGCCGTTTGCGCCAGGCCGGGATCGAATATCGAATGGCCGACAACGCCTTCACGCACCTCGGGGACTGGCAAAGGGCACAGGCAATTTCCGATAGCTGGGAAGCGAAGCGAATCCACGAACGGTTGAACGAGATGGCGGGGCTGAGCTGTCCGATCTATCGTGACTTCGCCACTGGCTATCACTGGAGCGTGAATCAGTGCGAATACGCTACCGATGTGGTCTTCCGCAAACAGGCGGACCTGCAGGTCATCTATGGAAATCTGACACGCACCGCGATTCATACCGTCAAGCCGGATAACATCGCAACGTTTCTGGAAAAAAAGCTCTCCCCGCAGTTCGAGGGCGAGATGGGCAATCGTTTCAATATCCGCATCGAAGGGACGCGGATCAAACACACCATGGGGCCGGTTTCACTCAAGCTCTACGACAAATTTGGCCTCATGCTCCGGATCGAGACGACCGTCAATGATCCGGCCTTTTTCAAGCACTACCGCGAGGTAGAACATCGCGACGGCTCCCGCAACGTCGAGTGGGCGCCCATGCAAAAAAGCATATATAGTCTTCCCTCGCTGCGCGAACTGCTGGCGGCGTCCAACAAGCGCTACCTGGAGTTCCTTTCGGCGATCGAAGATCCCCGGGCCGGAAGGGACAAACTCGACAAACTCTCCCAACCGGTGGAACAGGAAGGCCGCCGTT
>CAMDKT010000560.1 GCA_945900935.1 Candidatus Sulfopaludibacter sp. SbA3
CGACCGCTCTGTTGAAGGCGCGATCCAAGTTGTTGATTCCACGACACCGGTCGCTCGCGCCTTCGTTCGTTTTGGTGGGCCGCAGGCCCATGACCACTCCCTTGTTGGGTGCCTTAAATCGCCGACGAGCGGCATCTCCAAATGTGAAAAGTATGTGGCATTAGGCCGAAGGTGGCGGCGATTCTATCGGTTATGGAAACGTACAAGCGATTGGGGATTCCGGGGCGCGAATATCTCGCCGATGTGCTGCCGGGGCTGGCCAGCCGGAAGGTGTCCGAAGCCGCCGCACTTACGCCGATGGCGTGGAAGTCTCGCAGGTCAGCCTAATTCATGTCCGGCCGGCCCGCAACCATGGGGTTCGCCGAACGCTTACCCAACTTCCGCAGACTGGTGGAATTCAGAAATTCATTTAATGCGCACGCGAGCGGCACCGGTTGGGCCAACCCGGCAGCCAATTGGAGCAGCCCGTAGATTTCCTTCGGGGACATCAGGGCTCCGGCGTTTTCCAACAGATTGGCGGCGGCCGAGGTGAGTCCGGCGAGGGGCCTCTCGCGGGCGAATCCGAGCGGCAGGGCCTGGAGGATCCAGTCCTGTGGTTCGACGGTGGAATCGTCCAAAGGAAGATCATGCCCGGCGAGCCATCGTCGAAGCAGATCCGGGAGGTCCGGCTGCGTCATCCGGGCCGCCGCCCAAACCTTCCATTCCAACCAGTCTTCAGGAGCTTTGACAGCTTTCATTGTGTCCATCGCAGTCCTCCTGCCATCATTATAGTCTACGAAGAACACTCCGCCCACGGTCGGACGCTCTCTCCGTATTGCCCAACCAGAACGCGGGTATGGACATTGCGCATTTCCACTAATGGACGGATAGGCAGCGCAGTCGTACTCCCGATCCAACCCGGCCACCAATCGTCGGCGTCAAAAATAATCTGCTGGTGAATGTACTCGGGTCGCGGCGGACATAAACGCGCCGCGAAAAGATTCATCGGGTGGCCTCCGCGGAACAAAGGGGCGTCTGGAGGCGAAGGAAAATGATACATGTACGTACCGGCGTCCAGGACTGTCGGCCGAAAGAGGGTCAGGCTGCGGCTTACCGGATACTTCAATAGCGCCAGCCAGCGATTGCCGTCAAAACACTTCTTAACACCGACCAGTGCCGGCCACGTGGCCGGGCGATCCTGCTGGAGGTAGGGTTCGAACTTACTCCGCAGCGTGGCCCAAACCGGATGAAACGGATTGCCGCTCAAGGTATAGATCTTCAGGCCATCCAGGATTGCTGTTAGGTGATCTTTTTTCTGTTGCTCGGAAAGGCCTTCCATTCGCTTCCCGTGCCATCCATAGACGGCGGCGTCCATTTCGCTTTTCGAGGATGGATAGGGATCGGCGATCCCGGTAAAGTAAGGCAAGCGAAAGTCATCGGTGAGCCGTTTCAGCACAATATGAAGTCCGGTTAGATCCAGGCAGCAGACTAACTCGAGATTGGGCGGAAGGAGAGGCGGATTCGGCCCGCCATAGACGATGTTCGCCTGGTTGTCCGGCGCCAGGAACGCGGGTTGAACGGCGTCGCGAATTCTGCTGTCGTAATAGTGGTTCGCCTTCTGAAAAAATTCGACGTCCGTTGTAAAGGGGAAGTCTCTCAACCAGTTGGCGCCGCGTTCGTCTGTCACGCGATGGTCAATTTGATAGTTGCGGGCGATTGCGCGGGACGCTTCGCCACCCCCCAACGCGACCGTAAGCGCCTCATCGGCGGGCGTACCGTCTATCTTGCGGTTGAACAACTTATCCATTCGGATCCACCCCTGAAATGAAGCTCACTTACTAAACCGGTTGTTACGGGATTCGCTGAGTGTACCGGATCCGTCTGCCGGACCGCAACCTCGCTGGCCGCGGTTGCCGCCGGAATGGTCTTCCGAAACTCGCCGGTTTTCGCCACCGGCCCGTTCAAAGGAAGAATAGGGTTGTATCCTGGTAGTTTCGGAGTCACAAAAATTGTCTCGTATAAGTAACGCATTCAGCAGCTTCTTCGGCATCCTCTTCAGCGGTGCGCTTCCGCCCGATGTAGCCAAGGCATATGGCTACGTAAAGGCTGAAGTCAAGAAACCAGAAGCCCCCAAAGCCCCGGAGGTCAAGCCCGCCGACGGCGCTCTACAGCTCCTCGGCATCCTTCAGCGCGACGCCCGTCTCGTCGATTTCCTCATGGAAGACATCGGCGCCTATTCTGACGATCAAGTCGGCGCCGCTGTCCGTACAGTCCATGAACAATGCGGAGCGGTGCTCAAACGCTGCGTCACCCTCGCCCCCGTCATCGATGGCGTGGAAGGCGTCTACACCAAATCGGAAGCCGCCGGTGCCAACGCCAAACAGGGCTTGAAATTCATCGGCAACGTCCCCGCCGAAGGCCGCGCTCCCGGCGGCATCCTCCGCCACAAGGGCTGGAAGGCGGCCGTTATCGATCTCCCCAAGGTGAGCCCCGCGGTCAACCTCTTCATCATCGCCCCCGCCGAAATTGAAGTGGAGTAGCGCCGTGTCATCCGGCAACGTCATCGGTATCGACCTCGGTACCACCAACTGCTCCGTCGCCGCCTCTGATGGCGGTCCCGTCGTCATCCAACCCATCCCTCAACTCACCGGCCCCGGCGAACTCCGCGAGGAAGCGCTGTTCCCGTCATTCCTCTACATCCACGGCGCCAAAGAATTCCCCGAAGGCACAACAGGCCTCCCCTGGGACGACGCCCCGAAATACATCCTCGGCGAATGGGCCAAGCGCCGAGGCGTCGAAAACTCCAGCCGCCTTGTCCACTCCGCCAAGAGCTGGCTCTCCTATTCCGGCGTCGATCGCACCGCGCCGTTATTGCCCTTAACAGCCCCCGATGGCGTCACTAAAATCTCCCCGCTGGAAGCCTCAACCGCCTATCTCACCCATCTTCGCCAATCCTGCCACGACGCCCAGGTTCTCATCACCGTCCCCGCGTCCTTCGACGCCTCCGCCCGCGGCCTCACCGAACTCGCCGCCACGAACGCCGGCTTCACCAACTTCGTCCTGCTCGAAGAACCCCAAGCCGCCTTCTACGCCTGGCTGGAACGCCACGACGATTGGCGGACCAGAGTTCATAACGGCGACAAAATCCTGGTCATCGACATCGGCGGCGGAACCACCGATTTCACGCTGATCGCCGTCGGCGAAACCAACGGCGAACTCACCCTGGAACGCGTCGCCGTCGGCGAACATATCCTCCTGGGCGGCGACAATATTGACCTCGCCCTGGCCCACGCCGTCGAACAGGAACTCGCGGCCAAGAACACCAAGCTCGACGCCATCCAACTCCACATGCTCTGGCAACGCTGCCGCGCCGCAAAGGAAAAGCTCCTGGCGAAAAACGCAACGCAACGCGATGAGCCCGTCACCATCCTCGGCCGGGGAACAGGTCTCATCGGCGGGACCATTAAAGCCACGCTTCGCCGCGAAACCCTCGAACAAGTCCTGTTGAACGGCTTCCTCCCGCGTGTCGATAAAGACGAGCAGCCCGTCAAAGCCAAACGCGCCGCCCTCGCCGAAGTCGGCCTGCCCTACGCCTCTGACCCCCGCATCACCGCCCACCTCGCCCGCTTCATTCAACAAGCCGGCGCACCCACGCACGTCCTTTTCAACGGCGGCGTTCTGCATTCCGAAATCGTCCGTCAACGCATCGTCGAGATGCTGAATCCCGTCCAAGTCCTGGAAGGCGAAGACCTGATGCATGCCGTCGCCCGAGGCGCGGCCTATTACGGCTTGGCCCGCCAGGGGAAGGGAATTCGCATCCGCGGCGGCGTCCCGCGCACTTACTACATCGGCATCGAATCCTCCATGCCCGCCGTCCCCGGTATTCCCGCTCCCATGAAAGCGGTTACCGTCGTTCCCTTCGGCCTCGAAGAAGGCTCACGCGTCGAACTCCCCAAGCTCGAGTTCGGCCTCCTCACTGGTGAACCAGCCGAGTTCCGCTTCTTCAGTTCCGTGTCCCGCCATAACGACAAACCCGGTGACGTTCTCGACCCCATACCAGCGGAAGTCGAAGAACTCTCCCCCATCGAAGTCAACCTTCCCGCCGCCGCCGAAAAAATCACACGAGTCACCCTCGCAGCGGATGTCACCGCGACGGGCGTTCTAGAACTCTGGTGTGTCGGCAAAAACGACAACCGCTGGAAACTCGAATTCAACGTACGCGAGCAAACGCAATGAAGATCGGTATCGACCTAGGCACCACCAACTCCGCCGTCGCCTGGATGGACTCCTCCGACGACGACCAGACCATCAGCGTTCTGGAAATCCCCCAATTCGTCGCCCAGGGCCG
>CAMDKT010000561.1 GCA_945900935.1 Candidatus Sulfopaludibacter sp. SbA3
TAGCGAAACCGATTCGAAGGGTAGTTATCACTTGTCTCATATTGTATCCGGTTGGAACAGGGGGTTGCTGTACATGGGCCCCCAATGGAAACGGCCAGGCGTGAAGCCCGGCCGTTGTCCGTTTCGATTGCGTGCTGACTACCAGCGACCGCCGCCACCGCCGCCACCGCCGCGCTGACCACCACCGCCGCCGCCACCGCCGCGACCACCACGACCGCCGCCGCCGCCGCCACCACCGCCATACCCGCCGCCGCCACCACCGGCGGGCTTAGGACGGGCTACGTTCACGTTGATGTTGCGCCCGTGCAGTTCAGTGCCGTTGAGAGCGTTGATCGCCGCTTCGGCTTCATTGGAATTTGTCATCTCGACGAACGCGAACCCGCGCGACTGACCCGAGTCACGATCCGTGACGAGGTTGACGCGCTCAACCGCGCCGTAATTGGCGAAGATCTGGTGGATCTCCTCCTGCGTAGTTCGAAAACTCAGGTTTCCGACGAAGATATTGGTCATACGTGATTTCCTTAAGCTATTACTACTTACTGTCTGTCTTTGGCGAACTTCTCGAAGGGACCTGAGCCGATGTGAAAGGAGCAATAGCTACCGAAGATCACGGAAGGGCGAACGGAGGCAGGCAAAGACTCCTTCATATTAGCAGGGATCGAGGACGGTTTTTGGGAGCGGCTATCGGCCCAGTATGACCGCGCTCGCGAAGGCATACACCGGGCCAATAAAATAACCAGCGACCTGCCAAGCCACGATCAGGCCGACGATTTGGAACATACCGGCGGTTTGGCGGAACTCCTCCAAGCGGGCCGCCATCGATTCGGGAAGAAAAATTCCTATGGCCGTAAACCCGTCCAGAGGCGGCAACGGCAGCAGGTTAAAGGTCCCAAGCACGATGTTGAGATAGAACATAATGCTCAGTAACTGCAGGACGGCGTCGCCGGAATTAGTCAGAACGCGCTCGCTGGCCTGTAATACGCCGAGGCTCAAGCCGAAGCGAATGGCGAGGCCGGAGATGATGGCGAGCGAGAAGTTCGCGAGGGGTCCGGCGAGAGACATCCAGGCGGCGCGCTTGGGATACTGCCGCGCCCAGTAGGGGTCATAGGGAGCGCTGGCCCAGCCCATCATGAACTGGCCACCATTCAAGAAGAAGGAGAGCCAGGGCATGAGGATCATCCCGAATGGCTCACGCCGCACGTGCGGCAGCGGATCGAGCGACACCTGGCCGCCGTGGTAGGCAGTCTTGTCGCCGCCGCGGAGGGCGACCCAGGCGTGAGCGGCTTCGTGGCAGACGGTGGAGAAGAGGAAGGCGAAGTACCACATCAGGCCGTCGACGATCATTTGGGAATCGAACATGTACCTCTAGGGTACCGCGCGGTTCAGCCGGAGCCAGATGGCCCAGCCGGCGAGCGGGAAGAGCGCGGTGATGAAAAATGCCAACTGGTAGTTCTGCTGGTCGAAGAGGCGACCGGCGATGGGCATGATGATAGCGACGAGGGCGGACCAGGAACCGGCGCCGAGGCCGGCGAGGAAGGCCGAGTCCCGGAGGCCGAAAGTGGCGGTGGCGTAGGACAAGGTTCCGATGATAAAGCCGGAGCTGATGAACATGGCGAAGAATAGCAGGCTCATGGCGATGGGCACGCTGGGGGCGAGTGGCACGGCGGCGAGCGGCAGCGAGAGGAGCATGAGCACGGTGAACAGTTTGCGGTAGGCGGAGGTGGTGAAGCCTTTGGAGCCGACAGCGCGGTCGGTCCACCAGCCCCAGGCGTAGTAGCCGATCTCCCAGCCGAGGGGCGGAATCCAAAGCAGCCCGCCAAGTTCAACTTGCGTCTTGCCCAAGACCTTGAGGTAGAGCGGCGCGAAGTAGAGCACGAAGCCGAGCGGGAGCGAGCCGAAGGCGTAAATACAGGCGAAGGCCCAAAAGCGCGGGTCACGCCAGGAGGGCCGGTTGGCGGCTTCGGCGACGGTATGGGCGGCGACTTTTTGGAGCTCCTTGCGGCGGCTGAGGATCTGCCACATGGTGATCCAGGCGAGGCCGATAGCGCCGGTGAACCAGAATGCGCCGCGCCAACCGAAGGCCTGGAAGACGGGCGTCATGATGAGCGGCGTGACCAATGCGCCGAGTGCGCCGCCGCTGAAGGCCACGGCGATGCCGCGGGCGCGCTGGACGGGTTGAAGCGTTTGGACGACAGTGCGCAGGCCGCCGGGGAAGGTGGCGCCTTCGCCGAAGCCGAGCGCGGTGCGGGCGATGAGGAGCGTTAGAAATCCGGCGGTGAGCGCGTGGGAGGCCGATGCGAGGCTCCAGAATCCGACGGCGGCAGTCATGGCAATGCGAAGGCCGAAACTGTCGATCCAGCGGCCCCAGAGGAGATTGCCGCCCATATAGGCGATGCTGAAGCCGCTGACGACCCAGCCGTACTGCTCGCCCGAGAGGCGCAGTTCGGCGAGCATGGTGGGGGCGAGCAGGGCGAGCGTATTGCGGTCGATGTAGCTGATAAGGGAGACCAGCATCATCGACACGGCGGGGATCCAGTTGCGCAAGGGGTGCAAGAGGATTAGTGTACACGGGTGGGGGGAGGGCGCGGGTCGGCGGGGGCGCGGACGAGCCGATAAGGAGGACAAGCTGACATGCGCGGCCACGCTGGCGGGGCAGGCGCATGTCAGCGACGCTTCGATTGCCGATCGCGAGACGCGGCTGGACCCGGAAAAGTGTCTGCGGATTCACCGGTCGATGCTGGTGCATCCGCCATTCGCGCAGGAGGTCCACGGGTTCTTCCGCGGGCGGCGCGTGGTGCGGCTGAAGGACGCCCGGCGGCGCTTAAGTCAACGCTTGGACTATGAGCGCTTCCATGCGGTCGCGATATTTTGCGGCGTAGGCATCGCCGCCGGAGATGCGTTTGCCCATGTTGCGAATGGCCTGGTCGGGATCGCCGGCGAGGGCCAGGTAGTTGCCGGAAGCGGCGTTGTGCAGACGGACGGCTTCGGCGGCGATGATGAGATCGGTTTCCTGAAAAAGGCGGTCCCAATCCTCGTTGGAAGTGGAGAAGGCGACGTCCTCGGCCGACAGGCCGGTCCATTGGGCCTGATAGAAGTCGATGACGTTGTTGTCACCGGTGTAGGCCTGAATGAACTGGATGATTCCGGCGTAGTTGGCGCGGCCGGTGGTTTGGATGAAACCGCGGCCGCGGAACTTCATGAAGTCGGCTTCCATGACGTAGCCAGTGATGGCGGGAATATTGTCGGAGGGGACATCGCGCGGGTAGGCGGGGCCGGCCCAGCGGGCGTCGGCCGTATCGCGCAGTTGTGCGCCAAGGGGTTTACCGCTGTGGGCGTTGTTGAACGCGGCGTTCCGGAAGCACTGCTGGGCGGTACTGTTCCCGGCGAGGGTGTTGTAGGAACGTTTCAACTGGGGGATGGCGTCGAATAAATAGGTGAGACCGGGGAAGCCGGGACGGCCCATGCGTTCCGCGACAGGTTTGAAATTGGCGCGGCATTCATTGGCAAAAATGCCCATCAGGGCGACGAACTGGAACGGTGTGGCGGTGGCGCCGCCGGTGAGAATGGCGATGTTGTTCCAGAAGGCATGGAAGCCGGCATGGTTCGCGGGATTGTCGACAACGGTGACCCCGAGCCAGACGCCTTTGCCGGCGAGATTCTGGTTGAACCAGGTGAGGAAGTGGCTATGCAGGCGAGTTTGGGCCCAGGCGTCGACGTCGGCGGCCGAGGACAGGGCGGCGGAGTTGAGTCCGGCGATTTGGGCGGCGGTGATGGCGGGCATGTGTACGTCCCTTCTAGTTCTTCCAGCATATGCTTGTTTGGCTGGCCAGATGCGGGACCACGACCCAGGGCAGGATGAGAAAGCGTGTGTTGTTGGTCAACCGTTGCAGGTTGCGCGCCCGCGTGCGGCGATCCCAGCCGATATAGGCGTCCCGGCCGGCGCACTTCCACGCCGCCGAGCCGAACAGCGCGCACGCCACCGGCCGGCCGATACGGTCGCGAACCAAATACCGCAGATTCTCGCCCACTGTGTTGCGGTGGCCCAGGCGAGTGGTGGCCGGCCAGCAGCCCAATGCCGCTTACTTTGTGATGCAAAGTCGCATTGGATTGGCTAATCATGGGAATTCTTTGGCGCGTGATGTTCACCAGACTTGCGTTTTGGGAATGCTACGCTGCGGGGCCAGACCATTCTGGGGTAGCTCGGCCGATGGCTGGTTCGGGGAAGTTTGCATTGGGCAATACGGCGAAGCATGGCGTCCAATTGAATGGCATGTTCGTGTTCCGAGCGAGCCGCCAGCAGATTGGGCAGGCAC
>CAMDKT010000562.1 GCA_945900935.1 Candidatus Sulfopaludibacter sp. SbA3
TCACGCTGACCGAGGACCAGAAGAATCGTCTTGCCATAGGCCATGATCAAGGCCTAAGCGTGACGCCGAATTGGGATCTCGACGCCCTGGCCGGGGCGGGCGCCATCCGATCCACCGCGAAGGACATGCTGACGTTTCTGGCCGCGCACATGGAACTTGACGACACGCCGCTGAAGAACGCGATGCGCCGGATGCGAGCCATTCATCATGCGACCGGCGCGCCGGAACTGGACATCCTGATGGGCTGGCACCGGTTCAACCGTTTCGGCACGGAGATCGTGTGGCACAACGGCGGAACTGGCGGATACCGCACGTGGGCGGGTTTTGCGCCGGGCGCGAAGAAGGGCGTCGTTGTCCTTTGCAATACGTCGTTCAGCGTGGATGATATCGGGCTCCATTTACTTGAGGAGAAATGGCCGGCCGGGAAAATGGAAGCGGCCAAAGTTCGCGTCGAAGTGGCGGTGGATCCGAAAATATTGGCGGAGTATTCGGGTGATTACCCACTGTCTCCGCAGTTCAGCATTGCCGTCACGTCGGAGGGCGGGCACTTATTCGCGCAGGCGACGAATCAGCCGCGGTTTGAAATTTTCGCAACGGCCCCGGACGAGTTCTTTCTAAGAGTAGTGGCCGCTCAAATTTCGTTTGGACGCGATGAGAACGGCAAAGTGACGAATCTGACGCTGCACCAGAATGGCGCGCATCAGAAGGCGACGAAGCGGTAACCGTGATTTCCCGCCGTACTGTGCTCGCCGCGCCCTTTGTCGCCTATTCGCAAGAGGTGACATTCACGGCGGGCGTCCGGGTGGTGAACGTTCTGGCGTCGGTCCGCGACAAGAACGGCGCCATCATCGCCGATCTCACCAAGGACGATTTCCTGCTCAGCGAACAGGGGCGTCCGCAGACCATTCAATACTTTTCCAGGGAAGGCGATTTACCGCTCACGCTTGGCTTGCTGGTGGATACCAGCATGAGCCAGGAGCGTGTAATCACGGACGAACGCAGCGCCAGTCTGCGGTTTCTCGATCAGGTGTTACGGGTGGAAAAGGACAAGGTCTTCGTCGTGCAGTTCGACAGCAGGGTGCTGATCAAGCAGATGCTGACGAACTCCTACAACAAGCTGGAGGAGTCGCTAACGCAGGTCGACACGCCGACGCGCGGCGAACTGCGGCAAGGCATTGGCGGGGGGACGGTTCTCTACGACGCCATCGACACCGCCGCGCGATTCCTGCTGAAGGACCAGACGGGGCGGAAGGCGCTGATTCTGCTCACGGACGGTGTTGATTACGGCAGCAGTTCCACGCTGACCGATGCGATTGAAGCGGCGCAGAAGCAGGACACGATCATCTATTCCATCCTGTTCGCTGATCGCAACGGCAACAGTGGGCGGGGCGTGCTGGTTAAGCTGGCTCATGAGACGGGCGGCGCTTTTTATGAAGTTTCCAAGCGGCTGCCGATCGAGCCGATTTACGATTTGATCCAGAAGGAACTGCGCAGCCAGTATAGCCTTGGCTACGTTTCTGACGTGCCGGTGAAGGTGTCGGAATTTCGCAAGATCCAATTGAGCACGCGGCGGAAGGGGCTGATGGTGCAGGCGCGGGATCGGTACTGGGCGCGGCCCTAACCGCCGGCGATTGCGCCGACGATCAGGAAGGGCTCGACGCCTTCGAGAACAGCGTCAGGGAGCAACGTCTCCGGCGGCTCGTGCGACATGTCCTCACTGCAGGCGAAGAAGCGGATGAAGGGGCGGCGCTGCCTGGTGACGTGGTCGCGGATGGTGCCTTGGAGCGCGGGGAATTTCGCTTCCAGCGCGTCGAGGACGGCCGGTATGGTGACAGGAGCGGCGACGTTGATTTCGACCTCGCCGCTGACCTTGGCAATCGTCCGCAAATGCGCTGGAATGACGAGGCGGATCGTCATGCGAGCGTCTGAACTTCTATCGATAGCACGCCGGGGAGATTACTCGCGATGGCGGTCCAGTTGTCGCCTTCATCCGATGAGGCGTAGATCTGGCCGCCAGTGGTGCCGAAGTAGATTCCGCATTTGTCCAGCTTGTCGGCGGCCATGGCGTCGCGGAGCACATTGACGTAGCAGTCCTTCTCGGGAAGCCCGTTGCCAAGGGCTTCCCACTCGTTGCCGCCGGTGCGGCTGCGGTAGACGCGGAGCTTGCCTTCGGGCGGGTAGTGGAGCGAATCGCTGGTGATGGGGACGACGTAGATGGTATCGGGCTCGTGGGCGTGAACCTGGATGGGGAAGCCGAAATCGGTGGGCAGATTGCCGCTCACTTCGTGCCAGGAATCGCCTGCGTTATCGGTGCGCATGATGTCCCAGTGCTTCTGCATGAAGAGTGTATTGGGGCGCGAGGGATGCATGGCGATGCGGTGGACGCAGTGGCCGATTTCGGCGGCGGGATCGGGGATGTGCTCGGAGTGAAGACCCTGGTTGATGGGGAGCCAAGTGGTGCCGCCGTCATCGGTGCGGAAGGCACCGGCGGCGGAGATGGCGATGAATAGCCGCTGCTCGTTAGAGGGGTCGATGATGATGGTGTGGAGGCCGAGGCCGCCAGCGCCGGGCGCCCATTGGGAGCCGGAGCCGTGTTGACGAAGGCCCGAGAGTTCGGCCCAGGATTTGCCGCCGTCGGTGGTTTTGAAAATGGCCGCGTCTTCGACGCCGGCGTAGACGGTATCGGGATCGGAGAGCGATGGTTCGAGATGCCAGACGCGCTTGAATTCCCACGGGTGGGGCGTGCCGTCGTACCACTGATGGGTGCCGGGAACGCCGTCGTAGACGAATCTGTTGTCGACCGGTTCCCAGGTTTGGCCGCCGTCGTTGGAGCGCTGGATCATCTGGCCGAACCAGCCGCTGCATTGGGAGGCGTAGAGACGGTTGGGGTCAACCGGAGAGGCGTTGACGTGATAGATTTCCCAGCCGGGGAAAAGAGGATCGGAGATTGTCCAGTTCTTGCGATTGCCGTCGGACTCGATGAGGAAGGCGCCTTTGCGGGTGCCGGCTAGGACTCGTACTTTGCTCATGGTTGAGATTTTACACGTCCCGGCGGCGGGGCGACAATTTTACCGGTCCGGGCGGCGTGGCCGTAGAGCGCCAGCGTCAGCGGGATTTCGGTGGTGCGGTAATCGAGCCTGCGGAACTTGCCGGCCAGCAGGACCGATTGGCGTTCCACCGCCTGGCCTTCCATCGTGACGGAATAGAATTTTTCGGGTTGCAACGAGGTGGCGATGATCTTGTGGCCATCGGGTTTGTTGGGGTCAAAGGTGTAGCTGAGGCCGGAGACTTGGATAAGGCGGCTGGCGCCGGGGGAGTCGACTCTTAAAGGCTGGTCCTTCTTCTGGTGTGGGATGTTGTCGTCGAGGATTTGCGTGATTTCGTGGCCGGTGAGTTGGACGGTGACCAGGAGTTGATCGAAGGGGCGGGAGCATTGGAGGAGGTCGACGATATCGACTTGGCCTTGCGGGATGGGAAGACCGCGATAGGCCCAGCCGCCGTAAAGGGCGATGTCGGTTTTTGTGGCGGCGCGCATGGCGTCGGCGATCCAGGAGCCGAGGGCTTTTTGGATGCCTTGCATGTCGAGTTGCGCGGGGGCTTGGGCGACCGGGTGGGTTTTGCGGCGGTGGATGGGTTCGAGCGCGGCGGTCCAGCCGTGCGTGATGCGGAGTTGCTGATCGAGGGGGATGGGGGCGCTCCAGATGAGGTTGCCATTGACGGCCAGGGGGACTGCTTTGGTGGTGTCGAGGAAAGTGGAATCGGGGATGAATGTGAACTCGGCGATGTTAGTGAGAGTTAGGTTGACGCGGTTGCCGCCGGAAGCTTCGGCTTGGATGGCGGCCATCCGGCCGGGCTCGGAGAAAGTTTCGAGGCAGGTCCAGAAGGCGCAGCCGTGGAGGGGCGTGTCGGTCTCGTAGACATAGCGGCGCGGGTGCTGGTCGCGCTTGTGCATGGCGAGCCAGGCGAAGACCCGGTCGAAGTCTTTGACGGGGCCGTTGTGCCCTTCATTGGGGAGGGATTCGAGGATGGCGGCGGCGCCGAATTTGCGGGCTCGCTCAAGGCCGGGCGCGACGCCTCGATGATAGTACTCGTCGTCATTGGCGCCGGCGATCCAGAGCGTGGGGACTTGGGTTAAATTGCGGGCGAGCCACGGGTAACTGTAGGCGGCGGCAAGCGGCGCGGCGGCCGCGAAAATGTCCGGGTGTCGCATGGCGAGATAGGCCGCGCCGGTGCCGCCCATGGAGTGACCGGTGAGGTAGATGCGCTCGGGGTCAATCGCGTATTTCTTGCGGACTTCTTCGAGGACGGTTAG
>CAMDKT010000563.1 GCA_945900935.1 Candidatus Sulfopaludibacter sp. SbA3
GGAAAAGGTGGCGGTGGTGCCGGCGGCGTGTTCGGATATTTTCAAGCCGGTGTCACGGGCAAAGGCGAAGGCGTTTGTGGAGGGCCGGTTCCAAGTGGCGCATCCGTTTATTCTGTGCGTGGGGGACTTGCAGCCGCGGAAGAATCTGCCGGGGCTGATTCGCGCGTTTGAGGAGTTGGTGGGAAACTATCCGGAGTTGCCGCATCATCTGGTGATGGTGGGCAAGGATACTTGGTACGCATCCAAGGTGCATCAGGCGGCTGAAAATTCGCCGTTTGGGAATCGGATCCACTTTACGGGGTATGTGGACGACGCGGAGCTTTTGCAGATTTACAACGCATGCGACATCTTTGTTTTCCCGTCCTTTTACGAGGGGTTTGGGATTCCAATTCTGGAGGCGATGGCGTGCGGGCGGGCGGTGGCCTGCGCGAATACTTCGGCGATGCCGGAAGTGGCGGGATCGGCGGCCGTACTGTTCAACCCGCATTCGACCGAGGAGATGATGACGTCGATGCGGGACTTGTTGCGGAACGCGGAATTACGGGCGCGGAAGGAGCGGCTGGGGCAACAAAACGCGGCGCGTTTCAGTTGGATGGGAACGGCCAGGCAGACGCTGGAAGTCTACTATGAAGTGGCGGGGACACAGGCGAAGCAGGGTCAGCAGGCGATAGCGGGGAGGCCATAGATGAGCCGGTGGTTGTGCGCGGCGGCAATGTTATCGGCGGCGGCGCACGGCGCGGGGCTGCGGGAAGAACAGTTCCATTACGAAGTGAAGTGGCCGAGCGGGTTGGGGCTGGGCGAGGCGCAAATACGCGCGGCGCGAGACGGCGGGCGGTGGGTGCTTGAGTTCCAAATAGAGGCTTCGGTGCCGGGGTTCCGGGTAGTGGACCGGTACAAGTCCGTAGTGGATGAGAAGTTCTGTTCGCTGGAATTCGAGAAGGAGTTCGAGCACGGTTCGCGGAAGGGAAAGGAGACGACGACGTTCGCCAACGGCAAGGGAAAGCGGGTGACGGCGGGCGGGGGAGGGACGACGGAATTCGAGGCGCCGGGATGCGCGCGGGACGCTTTGGCTTATCTGTTTTTCGTGAGGGAGGAAGTGGGACGGGGACGAATACCGGGGCCGCGGAAGCTGTACTTCGGGGCGGGGTATGATGTGCGGATCGCGTTTGGCGGGGGGGAGACGGTTCGTGTGTCGGAAGCGCCGCTGGAAACCGACCGGCTGCGCGTGACGGTGACGACGGTGAACGGTAAACTGGAGTTGGATTTGTTCCTGGCCCGGGACGAAGCGCGGACACCGGTTATCGTGCGGGTGCCGTTTGCGATGGGCAATTTTTCTATGGAGTTGGTCCGCTGAAGATCGCTCATTTTTCTCCGATGCCGCCAGCCAAGAGCGGGATTGCCGACTATTCGGCGGTACTGGTGGAACATCTGCGCCACGGCGCGGAAGTGGATGCGGTCACCGCGGCGCGGCCGGGGTTTGACGCGGGCGCCTATACCGCGGTGGTCTACCAGATCGGCAACAACGGGTACCACGATTACGTGTACGAAGCGGCGCTGGCGCATCCGGGGATTGTCGTGCTGCATGAGTCAAACCTGCACCATTTGGTGACGGATCTGACGATCCGGCGGGAGGATTGGGACGGGTATGTGGCGGCGTGCGGCTATGACGGCGGACCGGACGCCTTGGCGTTCGCCGAGCGTGTGCGGCGATTGGAGGTTGGCCCCGATTATGACGGCGTGCCGATGCTGCGGCGGCTGTTGGAACGGGCGAAAGCGGTGGTGGTGCACAGCCGGGCGGTGGAGGGAGATGTGCGGCGGGCGGGGTTTACGGGGCCGGTAGCGCGGATCCCGCATGGAGCGTGGCTGCCCGATGGGGACCGGATGGGGTTTCGGGACCGATTGGGGTTGGACGAGATGACCCCGCTCATTGGAGTCTTCGGGTTCCTGAAACCATACAAGCGGATCGCGGAGAGCTTGCGCGCCATGCGGCGGCTGGTTCGGGTGCGGCCGGACGCGAAGATGATCCTGTGCGGGGAGGCGCATCCGGATTTTGCGGTGGCGGCGCTGATCCGCGGAATGGGGCTGGAAGAGAACGTGCGGATGATGGGTTATGTGCCGATCGAGGATTTCACCGGGTACATTTCGGCGTGCGACATCGTTCTCAATCTGCGTTTTCCGACGGTGGGGGAGAGTTCGGGGACGCTGCTGCGCGCTTTGGGTTTGGGGCGGGCGGTGGTGGTGAGTAACGTGGGGAGCTTTGCCGAGTACCCGGACGCGATCTGTTTGAAGGTACCGGTGGACGCCTCTGAAGACGACACGCTGTTTGAGTATTTGAACCTGCTGGTAACGCGGCCGGCGGTAGGACGGGCGATGGGGGAGCGGGCCCGGCGCTGGGTGGCCGAGGAGTGTAATTGGGATCGAGTGGCGGTGATGTACCGGGATTTCGCGGTGGCGGTGATGGATGGGCGTGACTGGGTGAATTTGGAACTGGTGACGTCGGCGGTGGAGTACGAGGAGACGCCTGTAGAGTCAGTGGTGGATATGCCGGTAATGACGGAAGTTCCGGCGCAGGTAACGCCCCAGTATCTGCTGGGCTGGGCGGCGCGGGATGCCGAATCGACTTCCTATGCGGAGACGCATATTACGCGCCTGGAGCGCACGCTGAACATCACACCGCCGGGCGGGCCGGAGGATCGGGTATTGGAGATGGGCGCCTATATGCAGATGACGCCGGCGCTGCGCTGGAAGTTGGGATATGGGGAAGTGCGAGGGTGTTATTACGGGGCGGCGGGACAGGTGGATCACCGGGAAGTAACGTCGGCGAGCGGTGAAGTGTTCCGGTGCGAAGTGGACCTCTTTGACGCCGAGAAGGATGCGTTTCCGTATCCGGACGGACACTTTGCCACGGTGCTGTGCTGTGAGTTATTGGAGCATTTGCCGACGGACCCAATGTTCATGATGGCGGAGATCAACCGGGTTCTGAAGCCCGGCGGGCACGTAGTTTTGACGACGCCGAACGTGGCGTCGACGCGGGCGTTGCGGGCGATTTTGGATGGGTACCATCCGGGGTTCTTTCCGGCCTATATACGACCGATGGAACCGGGGGCGGAAGTGGAGGCGCGGCACGCGCGGGAGTACACGCCGCGGGAGATGCATACGCTATTGGTGGATAGCGGGTTTGCGGTGGAGCGATTGGAGACGGGGGAGTTTCTGGATAAGCCGCGGCCGGAGGAGCGTTGGATCGGGCATATGCTGGAGCGGTACCAGTTGCCGAAGCACTTGCGCGGGGACGGGATTTACGCGGTGGGGAAGAAGACGGGGCCGGTGTCGAAGCGGTATCCGGCGTGGTTGTATGCGGGCGGGGAGTGACGATGCTGCGTGTGGCGTTGGAACCGGTGCGGGACGAGGCGGCGGGGTGGCAGTTGCTGGACGCGCGGACGGGGGCGCTAATCGAAGAGGGGCCATGGGTGAGAGAGGTCTCTGAGTCTGATGTGCCGGTGCCCGGGGACGATGGGGAGTATCGGGTGCTGGTTTCTACGGTGAGCGCGGAGCGGGGGTGGGCGTATTCGCGCGGGGCGAAAATGCGGGTGCTGGATGTGTTGGTTGACGGCGGGGTGATGCGGGTGTCGCGGGACCGGCGGACGACGCTGGCGGCGTTGCGCCGCGAAGGATTGCCGGGGCGAGTGGCAGCGTTTGCGGCGGAGCCGTGGGCGTTGCTTTGGCGGAATCGTCATCTTATCGTATCCATGGTGGGCCGGGATTTGGAGGGGCGGTACAAGGGCTCTTATGGCGACCGGGTGTGGGCCCTGGCGCAGCCGCTGTTGCTGATGCTGGCCTACTGGTTTGTGTTCGGACTGGTGCTGAAGACGCGTTTCGCGGACAACCCGAATCCGTCGGTCTACATGCTGTTCTTCCTGTGCGGGATGCTGCCATGGCTGGCGATCAGCGAAGCGGTGGGGCGGGCGCCGAATGTGATTTTGGAACACCGGAACTTCGTGAAAAAACTGGTCTTCCCGGTGGAAGTATTGCCGGCGAACCTGGTGTTCTCCGGGCTGGTTTCGAGTGGGCTGGCGCTGGTGGTCTACCTGTTCTTTCTGATGGCGACGCAGGAGCGAATTCCGCCGGAGGCGCTGTGGCTGCCGGTCGTGTTGGTACCACAGGTTCTGTTCACTCTGGGAGTTTGCTGGGCGTGGGCGGCGGTGGGATTGTTTGCCCGTGACCTCGTACAAGTGAACGGATTCCTCTTGACGTTGGTGTTCTTCCTGACCCCGATTTGCTACCCGATGGAGAAACTGCCGCAGGAGGCG
>CAMDKT010000564.1 GCA_945900935.1 Candidatus Sulfopaludibacter sp. SbA3
GCGCCAGAAGAAAATGGGCGTCGTCAAAACCAAATGGGAACTCTCCCCCCGCGCCCCCGAAGTCCCCAAATGGGACGATATTCCGAACAAGGATTGGCACATCCGCCGCATGGCCGTCTACGCCGCCATGATCGATCGCCTCGATCAAAACATCGCCAAAATTGTCAACAAACTCAAGGAAAAGAACCAGCTCGACAACACGCTGCTATTCTTCCTCGCCGATAACGGCGGCTGCGCTGAAGGCATGGCCCCACGCAACGCCAACGACGGCAACCCCGCCACCTCCACGCGCCCTCTCAAGACCCGCGATGGCCGCGATGTGAAGATCGGCAACGACCCCTCCGTCATGCCCGGCGCCGACGATACTTATCAGAGCTACGGCCCCGAATGGGCACACGCCTCCAACACGCCCTTCCGGCTCTACAAACACTTCGTCCATGAGGGCGGCATCTCCAGCCCGCTCATCGTCCACTGGCCCAAAACCGTCAAGAACAGGAACACCTTCACCGATCAACCCGGCCATCTCATCGACATCATGGCGACCTGTGCCGACGTCGCCGGAGCCAAATATCCCGCCGAATTCAAAGGCGAGAAAATCACGCCCCTCGAAGGCCAGAGCCTGCTCCCCATCATCGAAGGCAAAAAACGGCAAGGGCACCAAGCCATTTACTGGGAACACGAAGGCAACCAAGCTATTCGCATGGATAACTGGAAACTCGTCAGACGCCACGCCACCGAATGGGAACTCTACGATATCGATAATGACCGCACCGAGCTAAACAACCTCGCAGCAAAAGACCCCGCGCGAGTCAAAACAATGTCGGCCAACTGGGAAGCTTGGGCCAAGCGCGCCAACGTCCTCCCCTGGCAAAGCTGGCTGCCCGATCAATCGCAAAAGAAGCAAGCCTGACTGAATTACCTTCCAATGGCGTTTTTTCTCGTCTACACCGCCATACCTTTCGTAACTTATCGGTTAACAGCGCGCGGCACCGGTTCAACGGCCCTTTCGTTATCGCCGCAATCGCCATCGTCCTAGGCCCGCGCTATCTCCGAAGAATCAAGATCAACGACCGGCGGCGCGCGCAATCTTATACACCTTCGAAGCCGTGCGAATGTACAACGCGTCGCCCGCAATCGCCGGCGTCGCCATCACCATCTCGTTCAACGAATTCTTCCCCAGTAACTCAAACTTAGCCCCCGCCGATACGACGAAAGTATCTCCGTCCTCGCTCAGCAAATACAACTTCCCATTCGAAGCCCATGGCGATGCCGTAAATGCCGCCGCGGCCGGGTCAATCCGCTGCTTCCCAAATATCTCTTTCCCTGTCTTAGCGTCATGACAAGTCAAGAAGCCCCGGTCCATCAACGTGAAGTAATAATCCCCATACAAAATCGGCGAAGGATTATAAGGCCCGGCCTGCGGCAGCTTCCAGGCAATATGCGTATCCGTCAATACACCCCGCGCCCCCGGCTTCACAACAAACACCGGCCGGTTCTCATCCCCCACATACCCCGAAGTCAGATACAACAACCCATGCTTCGTCATCGGCGTCGGAATGACAATCGAGCTCATCCCGCCAAACTCCCAAATCACTTTCCCGTCTAAGTCATACGACCGGTTTTTTACCGTCCCCGTAGTAACAATCTCCGTCTTCCCATCGTGCTCCCAAATAAACGGCGTCGACCAGTTCGACTTCTCCCCCTCCCGCGCCGCCTTCCAAATCACTTTCCCCGTCTTCGCGTCCACCGCCATCAAGTAACTGGAAGAGTCATTATCATTCACCACATACAGCCGCCCCTGATGCAGCACCGGCGACGCAGCCGTCCCCCACCCATACCGCGTCTCAACAGCCTGCGACGGCAGCGTCCAAACGGTCTTGCCGGAACGGTCCAACGCAAACAACCCCACCTGTCCAATATAGAAATAGACCCGCTCCCCATCCGTCACCGGAGTCTCCGAAGCAAACGAATTCTTCAAATGCCGCGGCCCCGGAGGCACGCCCTTCCACAACTCCCGTTCCCACAAAACTCGTCCCGTAACCGTATCCAAAGCCATCGCCAAATACCGATGTTCATCGGCAACCTTCCCCCGGTTCCCGCCAAAATAAAGGCCCTTCTTCGGCTCCTCCAACGGCCCGCTTGAAACCACCGTAGTCAAATAAAGCCGCGTTCCCCACACCACCGGAGACGACCAGCCCACCCCCGGCACCGTGGTCTTCCAAGCCACATTCTCCGTCTCGCTCCACTTATCCGGGAACCGCGAATCATCCGCCACCCCCATCGCCCCCGGCCCCCGAAACTGCGGCCAGTGCTCCGCCGCTCCCAACGCCATCGCCGCAAATAATACGAGTCGCATATCACTCAATGTACCCTGCTATCATCTCCCCATGCGGCCCCTCGCCGGCATACTCCTAATCCCCGGCCTGTTATCGGCCCAACGCATCATCAACGCACCCAACCTTCCCGAGGCCCCAGCCAAAAAAATGAGCCGTTCCCTCCGTGACATCGCTTCCCCAATAAACGACCGCGAATTCGTCCGCCGCCAAGGCTCCGTGCTCACCCTGAACGGCAAACCCTTTCGCTTCCTCGGCAACAACGTCTATTTCAACCAGGCCGACATCGTCTACGGCCACATCGCTGCCGTCGAAGAATCCCTCGACAAAATGGTCGCCCTCGGCATGACCGTCGTCCGCTCCAACGCCCACAACGACCACGACCCCGCCCGCGACCCAGCCGCCATCCAAAGCCAGCCCGGCGTCTACAGCGAGCCCAATTTAATAGCCCTCGACCGCTCCATCGCCATCGCCAAATCCCGCAATATCCGCTTAATTCTCAAATTCACCAACAACTGGGAAGCCTACGGCGGCATCCGCCGCTACGTCGCCTGGCATCTAAACAGAACTCCCACCCAATCCGAATCCGGCCTCTTCTACACCGAACCCAAAATCAAAGGCTGGTACCAGGATTACGTCCGAACCATCATCAATCGAAAGAACACCATTACCGGCATCACTTACCGTGACGAACCCGCCATCCTCGCCTGGGAACTCGGCAATGAACTCCGCAACCCCGGCGGCGCCAACGCCCTCGTCGCCTGGACCGCTGAAATGGCCGCGTTCATTCGGAAGGAAGACAGTAACCACCTAATCGCCGACGGCGGCGAAGTCTTCGACGACGCCCCTGCGCTCTATCAAGGCCTCACCAATCCCTATACCGTCAGCGGCTCAGACGGCTGCAGCTACCATCGGATCGCCCTGATCCCTGAGCTCGACATGCTCAGCTATCACCTCTATCCCTCCCACTGGCAAATGAATGACGCCGCCGACGCCGTCCTCTACATTCGCCGCCATGAAGAAATCGCCCGCGAAGCCGGCAAGGTCGCCTACATGGGAGAGTTCGGCAAGCGAGCGCCAGACCCCCAACGCGCCACAATCTTCGACGCCTGGATTCGTGCCGCCGCCACCGAACAAGCCAGTGCCGGCGTCATGCTCTGGCAACTCATCAACGACGCGAAAACGGACTCCGAAGGCTTCCAGGTCTACTGCCCCAAGGACACCGTGACGTGCGACACTCTCCGCCTGTCTTCAGACCAAATTACCGTCGCCCCCGTCGTGACCTCCTCGGCGACTTTCCAGCCCATCACTGTAGCCCCCGCGTCGCTCGCCACCCTCTTCGGAAGAAACCTCGAAGGATCCCAACTAACCGTAAACGGCATCCCCGCCCCAATCAACTTCAACAACGGCGCACAAATTAATTTCCTGATCCCCGCAACCATAAAACTCGGTGCCGCCATTGTCCAAATCGCCAAAAACAACCAAATCCATTCCAGCGCCCCGCTCATGATCGAGCAAGTCGCCCCCGGTTTCTTCGAAGGCTTCCAAATCGTCCCCACAGAATCCGGCCCCATCGTCATCCTCTACGGCACCGGCATCCGCGGCCGCGAGACCGCGCAAGCAACTGCTAACGGCCAGCCTGTAGAAATCCTATACGCAGGCGCCCAAAACGAGTACCCAGGCCTCGACCAAGTCAACCTGAAACTCCCCGCCACCCTCACCGGCACCATCGAAATCCAGCTCACCGTCAACGGCAAACCTGCCAACCCCGTCCGCGCAACCATCAACGGTGCCGTGTTACTGGAGAAATCCGATACCGGAAATATCGTAACCGTTCAGCCCCCTATCGCTGGAGTAGCGAAAGAAAAGGCTGAGCGGCACGATGGTGGCTGATGGAGTCAGCGAGGAACTCCAGCGCGTTGCGTTTCTGCATGACGCAGGTCCGGGCGACGGTGAGTAGGCGGGCCGTGGCGA
>CAMDKT010000565.1 GCA_945900935.1 Candidatus Sulfopaludibacter sp. SbA3
TCCCCCGGTATCTTCGCCAATGCCATTCTGAATCAGGACAACACCGTCAATACCGCCGCCAACCCAGCCGCCGCCGGCAGTATCATCCAAGCCTTCCTCACCGGCCTCCCCTCCACCGGCGCGCCCATAACGGTGAAAATCCACGACTACACCGTTACGCCCCTCTACGCCGCCGCCGCCCCCGGCTTCATAGGTCTTCAACAAGTAAATGCCGAAGTCCCTCCCACGCTCCAATCCATCACGGCGGAACTTGCCATCTGCTGGGGTGCCATTTGCAGTCCCACTCGTTCCATCACCATCCGCAACCCTTAAAAACATCCATCCACGTTACCGGGCCGCTCGCCGTCAGGGAGCGCGCTCAGAGTACTAGCTTCGCAACAGCTTCGGCATCGCCACAGCCTCTTCCCCAGACCCGCTGTTCATCAACCCCTTCGGCATAAAGATCGACGTCGCCTGCGCCAGCCGCGACATGTCGCCGCCTTCTTCCAGCGTCATCTCATGCTCCACCCAATTCGACAACGGGATGTTCCGAAAGTACAGCCGCTCCTGCAGCACCATCAGCTTCTTACTGACAAGCAGCGACTTCGATTCCTTCGTATAGTGCCGTTCCTCCACCCGGAAATCCGCCAGAAACGTGTCGAAGCACCGCCGCGAAGTCTCCTCCTCTGTCCGATGAACCCGATCCTCCATGACCTCCTTTTGCGAGCTGAGCTGTGCGCGTACCTGCGCCAGCACTTCCCGTTCTCGCGAAACCGCGACTTTCATTCGCCCTTGCATGATAAAGAACGAAAGTAGCGAAGAGCCGACTGCAACAAACACCGGCAACAGCATCCAGATTATGGCGTCGGAATTCATACCACTCTTACCATCGGCTCGCCGCGCCAAAAACTTTCGGCCTAAAGTGCAAAATACTTCTCTAAGGAACCATCTGCGCATCCCCTCGGGGCTTCCCCTACGACATAATACCCACATGCTCGGCCTCGACACCTACAGCCTCCGCTCCTTCCGCTGGAACGTCTTCCAACTCCTCGACTACGCCGCAACCCACAAAATCACCACTATCCAAGCCTCCATTAACAGCTTCGAATCCACGGCAACCGACTACCTCATCAAAGCCAAAACCCACGCCCGCCAACTCAAAATCCAACTCGAGCCCGGCTACGGCTGCATCTCCACCGTCGCCAAAAGCTGGAATCCCAAACAGGACACCCCTGTAAAATACCTCGAAGCCGCCATTAAAACCGCGAAAACTCTCGACGCCAAAGCCTTTCGCGTCTTCCTCGGCAACCCAGCCGACCGCGCCGCCGGCACATCCCCCGAAGCCTTCATCGACCAAGCTGTCCAGACGTTAAAAGCCGTAAACTCCCAAGCCGAAGACGCCCAACTCAAAATCGCCATCGAAAACCACGGCGAATTTCACTCCCGCCACATCAAAACGATCATCGAACAAGCCGGTCCCGCCCACGTCGCCGTCTGCTACGACTCCGGCAACCCCGTTCTCACCGCCGAGGACCCTCTCGACGCCCTCGAAAATCTTGCTCCCCACATCGTCACCGCTCACATCCGCGACAGCGTCGTCTTCCCCCACCCACAGGGCGCGGCCGTCCAATGGGTAGCCTTGGGCGACGGAAGCATCGACATGCTAACCCTAACGAAGCGTTTCCAACAGCTCTGCCCCAACGCCCCGTATCATTTGGAAATCATCACCGGCCGCCCGCCGCAAATCATCCCCTACCGCGTCCAGGAATTCTGGAAAACTGACCCAAATACCCCCGCCGCCAGCCTGGCGAAATTCGAAAAACTGACCAGAACCGGCCACCCATTCATGGGGACCATGATCATCCCCGTTCCCAACCCGCCCAAGGAATACCAGGCCGCCCTCATCGAACAGGAACGCGTCGATCTCGAACGCAGCCTCGCCTACGCGCGCAAGCATCTCGGCTTCGCCTGACACCGCATCGCTGGCAGAATGCGAAAGTGCTTTCCAAGCTAACCCTCGAAGGTGCCGGGCCCGCCAAGCGCCTAAAAGTAGATTTCTCCGAACGCCGCCGGCCAAATCGCGTTTATCAGTGATCGCCAAGGGAAAAATGGTTTATGGCGTGTCGCCTTCCGGCAACGTTTTCGCTTTTTCATCCATGCGGGACATCACCACTCGGACCCGCCGCCTCGTCATCCGTAACTCCAATCAACCGGAAGTCGTCTCTTCCGATTCGTTTAGAAATGGACAAAACCAGCCGCACTGGTGCGGCGATTCCCATCTTCTTTCCTGTGGCACCCCTTCCCCAGCTATTCGGCGGCTCTACGATGCCACTACCGGAGTCGCTTACTCGCCCGATTGCCGCGCCGTATACCTATCCAGCCACGCCGGCGTATCGACCTCGACAGCAAAACGAAAACGGACATGCTCACCGACGACGCCGAATGGTCGATCAACCCTCTACAGTCTCCCCCGATGGACGCTGGCTCGCCCTGTACGGCAGGGTTAACAAGGATGGGTATCCCGGCGTAATCCTGATCCCAACCGCCGGCGGCGCACAGAGCTACGGCATCTCCTGGACTCCTGACGGCAAACGCCTCCTCTTTGACGGAACCGATGCCAGCACCGAGAGCTGGAGTCTCCGCAACCTCCCGCGCTAAACCACCGCCGGCGCCGCCGTCACACATGCTCGGGCTGATCTCTGGCCCCCGGTCTAACGCTGCCTTGATCGGCGAAGAGGACTGGCGAGCGATTCAGGAGGCGCTCCACGTCGTCTTCGCGAGGCATTCCCCCGCTTGCTCTCCACCTCAACCATCCGCCGCGGTACCCGCTAAACCACCGCCGGCTACCCAAACGCCCACGCCATAAGCAACGCCGGCACGGCCGTAACCGTCCCATGTGGCATCGAGAGCGCCCCCGCGCTCTCCAGCGTCACCCGGTCCTTTCCGCCCATCCCCCGTATATTCGCCCACGTCTGCTTCCAACGCCCCTTTACAAAAATCATGACCACCGCCACAATCCCACCAAAAATTCCCGCAAAAATCCCCAAAACTACCCAATGCAAAGTTCCCATCAACGCCCCATAAGCCCCCATCAGCTTCACATCCCCGCCTCCGCGCCCGCCCAGCACAAAAAACACCAAATACACCCCAAACCCCACGCCAAACCCCATCAAGCCAACCTTCAACATCTCCCAGCCGCCCACATACCACCGCGCCCCCAATGCAAAAACTGTCACCGGAATCGTCAGCCAGTTCGGGATCGTCCTGTCCCTCAAATCAGTAAGTGCCGACACAATCGCCAAAACAAACATCCCCCATCGCAGTAAGTCCGGCAATGTCTCCATAATGACTAATCCACTTTCGGACGCCGCTTATGCCAATCCGTCCGCTCCTGATACCTTTGCCCCATCCCCAATATCACATTCTCCGTAAATGGGCGGCTAACTAAACTGATCCCCAACGGCATTCCATCCGCGAATCCGCAAGGCATCGAAAGCAACGGCAGCCCCGCCAAATTCCCCGCCGCGCTCAAATCGCGTAACCCTCGCGTTGGCAATGTAACGGGAGGCACGACCGGTCTATCCAACGCCTCCCCAATCGGCGACGCAATCGTCACCCGGCTCGGAGCCAATAACACATCCACGCCATCAAACACCTTCCCGAACATCTCCTGTACCAGCCGCCGCACCCGCATCGCCTTCAAATAATCCCGCGCCGTGTAATCGAACGAGGCCTTCAACCCCTGAATCTGATTCTGATCCGCCAGTTGATCCACCTTCCCCGACGCTATCAGCTCTTCAAATATCGACGACGCCTCGCACGCGATAATCGTGCTCGCCGCCGCCGAATACGGCATCTCCGGCAGCGCTACTTCTTTCATCACAAACCCCATCTCACGAAACACGGAGTAAGTATCCGCGAACGCCTTTGAGACAACCGGATCCGTTATAACTTCTAAGTCCCGGGGAGCAAACCCAATCACAATTTCTTTGTTCGGCTTCACGTACTCCGGTGCATAAAAGAAGCCCTTCCCCGCCGAACCCGGATCCGCCGAATCCCCGCCCGCAATTGCCGCCAGCACAATCCCGCAGTCCACCGCCGACCGGCATATCGGCCCCGCCTTATCCAATGTCCACGACAGCGCCATCGCCCCCGCCCGGCTAACCAGCCCGTAAGTCGGCCGCAGTCCAGTTACTCCGCAATAAGCAGCCGGAGTTACAATCGAGCCCCATGTCTCCGACCCCAGCGCATACCCCACCAGCCCCGCCGCCACCGCTGAGCCCGACCCGCTCGACGATCCCCCGGCCC
>CAMDKT010000566.1 GCA_945900935.1 Candidatus Sulfopaludibacter sp. SbA3
TGCAATCCCACGCGGATACTCTCCGCAAACAGATCTCCATTCGCCCGAACCATCGCCGACAACCCCGTCAACGCTCCCAACTCTTCCTTCGTCACCGGCCTACGATACGCCCGCCGCGCCACCGTGCCCAGGATCTTCTCCGCGCACGCCGCCGTCTGCTCCTCGCAAATAAACAATCGCTTATAGCTCTCCGGCTTCCCGGAAATCGCCGTAAACGGCCCAACAATATCCACATAGTCGATAAACAACTTCCGCCGCCCATCGGTATTCATGTTTTCCAACGGATCGTCCAAATCGGCAAACTCCGGAAACGAAGCTCGGAACGAATGCTCCCCCGCCCGCACTTTCACCCGCGCAATCGATTCCCCATGCGCGTACTGATAATCGATGTTTCCCTCCACAACTTCCGTCAATATCTGCGCCCCATCGAAGGTCATCACCATCCGCACAGGCGGATACGACAGGCGATTCAACTCCTCCAACTCCGCCTTCTCCGGCTCCGTCAAATTGCGTTTCCGGAACAGCTCCCGCTGCCGCGCCGTTCCCGTTAATCGCGGCCGGTAATTCCCAACCCGCATTCGCAACTCATACTCGCCGCTGACAGGAAATTCGAAACTCCCATAAATCGCCCCGCGATTGGAAAACGCCAGCGCCCCCGGCGTCGGATCCTCCTGCGACTTCTTCGTCATAAGCCGAATCAGCTTCGTCGGCTTGTCGCCCGTCCGCTCCCCATAAACAGCCGCGCGAGAGAGCCGCCGAGCCGCCGCCATATACTTCTCCATCAACAGCGGCGACACCGACAACACATCCCCCACCGTATCGAATCCATACCCGGCATCGTCCAAAGGAAACTCATCCGCCGGCCGCAGCGTCACCCCCAGCAAGTCGCGAACCGTGTTGTTGTACTCCGCCCGGTTCAACCGCCGCGATGTCACCCGCCCCGGCTCAGTCCCCACGCGAGCCCGCCCCGGCATGGCCTCAATCCAAGCAGTAACAGCAGCCACTTCGCTCTGCAAAGGCCGCGGCGACCCAAGCGGCGGCATCCGCCCCGTGCTCAGCTTGTCGAGCACCTTCTCCCAATCCACCCCGGCCAATCCCGGCTCCGCCAAACTCAGCCCGCCGGCCTTGGCCTTCGCGCTATGGCAGCTTACACAGTTCTTCTCTAAAAACGGCACAACCTGCCCGTTCACACAAATGCAAGCCGCCAGTACCAACAAAGCGAGTCCGCGCAGATTTCTATACCTCTCGGACCTACAATACCATTCTATCCCGGCCGAAATCTCTCCGCCGCCTGCCGGTCCGGCTGCTCGCTCGCATCGTCAAGGCTCGTCGATCCATCACGCCCCTCACCGAAACTAATGCGGATCAAACAAATGCGAAATATACGGAAACCCATTCATCGCCAACCGGCACGACGGCCCATCCCCCCACCACCGCGGCGCATGCCACGTATACGCCGGCACATAAACCACGTCACCGGCCTCGGCGATAACGACCCCCACCTTCTCAATCGGATACCGGATGTTCCCCGACATGATCAGCCAGTATTCCGCTCCCTCCGGATGATAATGCCCGCGAACTTTCTCATCCAGCGGCGGCAGCTTGCTGTTATAGCCATAGATGAAATTCGCCGTTCCCCGATCGTCTTCCACCACCCGCAACGTCCCCTTCAACTCGCCCTTCTCCAGCCCCGCCGCCAGTTCATCATAGGTCGTGTGCGGCTTGTTCCCACGCTGCCAATTGCCAATCACCCGCGCACGCACATCCACTGCCATCCACTCATGCCCCGGCATCGATGGCGCGTCTTTCCTATCGGCGTACAACGTCTTCGCCCCCGCCACATTCGTCTCAAACAGCAACGCCGGCGCGGTCCCCACAACTTCATACTCAAACAGCGTCTGATACGGCACCTGCACAATCGAGCCCTTCCGCGCCACAAACGGCGCCTTCGTCTCGAACGTGAACCGCACTTCCCCCTCCATCACCACCCACCACGCCCGCGTGTCCGGATGCATCGCCTTCGGATGCCGCTGCCCCGGTGCCAAATACAAATACTCGCTCCGCAAATGCTTATCGTCGACAATCAACTCCCGCCACGATTTCTGCCCCTTATGCTTCGCCTTCAATTCGGAAAGCTTCGTATGCGCCTTGTGCGGACCAGTGTAAACCGCCGGTTGCCCTTTTGGCGCGTACATCGTCTGCGCGAAACCAGGAGCGGCACTCGCCGCGGCAATAAAATGTCTGCGATTCATTTGATCTCCCGTATTCGAATATTCCGAAACATTATCATGTTAAACCGGTCATGCAACTGCAAGCCAATCGGTCCCGTCTTTGGCCGCGCCGGGTCTCCGGCGAAACTCGCCACCGCGTGCCCATTCAACGACACCCGTATCCCATCCTTCCGCGACGCAATATCCAAACGGTTCCAATCGCTTTCTTTCTCAAATCCAAACGTCGCCGGCGCAAACAAATACACGCTCCCCGTCGGATACTTCGTCTTCACGCCATTCATAATCTGAATCTCATAACCCTGATGCCCCGGCGTCTTGGTGTAATCCGGCGACGGCCCGATCGCAAACTTCCCCCGCGTGGAATCCCGCAGCGAAATCCCGCTATTGCCCCCCGACGGCGTCATGTACTCCACCTGCAAATCGAACTCGCCAAACTCCGCCACCGTGTACAGCCACGACTGCGTCTGCCGCCAATCCGTATACTGCTTCTCCGTCAGCGTCACCGGCCACGAAGTCCCAAATGGATTCTTCTCCCCCGACACCGCCTGCCCGATCAGCGTCCCATCGGCCAGCACCCGCCACTTCCCGTCCCCCTTGATCTCCCACCCGTCTAAATTCTTCGCGTTAAACAGCGGCTTCCAAGCCCCTTGCCCCGCCGCGCAAACCGCCAATGCCGCCATCAGGAAAATTGTTCTCATTAGACCCTCCCCGGCAAGTGTATACCAGGCACACAACGGGGATTGCTCAAGGAGAAAGAAATACTCTGCTCGGCGCCATTGCCCTGTCAGCAACCATGTTCGCCGCCGACATTTCCGGAAAATGGACCGGCAAGATCTCCGGCGAATCCATCGAACTCAACTACAAAATGCGCGATACCGACGCCAAACTGACACTCAAGCGCTCGGCTTCCTAACACAGCAGGGGCGCGGACCATCCGCGCCCCTCAAAACACCAGCCGCAAACTCCCCAGCATTTGCCGCGCCCCCGCCGCGCTATTGATCACCCCAAACGTCGCCAGGTTCGATAAATTCGTCCCCGTCGCCAGCAGCGAATGTTGCTCGGTCGCCTCCACGCTCAAGAATCCCCCCATCGTAGCCATATTCTCACCCAGCCGGATCAACGGATATCCCGCGAATCGCTGATTGCTCAATATCACCGGCGGCAGCGAAATCGCCGCCCCGTCCAAGCCATACGCCCCCCGCTCGGTCCGCTGCGTTCGCCGCGAAAAACCGTACCGCAAGGACCCCGCCAGCGTCGGGCTCAGTATCCACGTATCGTCCAGCGCAAAGGAGTGAAACACCCGCGAAATATCGGCAATCGCATCCGTCCCATCAATCGAAAAATCGTTGGGCCCCGGAAAAAACACCACCGCGCCCTGGTCCCGGAACAGCCGGCTCAATCGCCCGAACATCCGGTGCCGGTCGCTCCAGGCATGGTCCAGCCGCACGCTCGTGTTGTAGTTCGAAGTCCCCGATACGCCCGAGGCACCCCAATTGAATCGCCCGATCTGCACCCGTACCGCCTGGTTCGGCGTCGGAAACGCTTTCAACAACGCCACGCCCGTCGCCTCCGATGGCACGCGGCTCTGCCGGCTCACCGCGTTGGCCAGCGTGTCCTGTTCCCGCGACACAAAGAAGAACGTCCGATTGACTCCCCTATACAACCGCGGAATCGTCACCGGCCCGCCGAACGTCCCGCCAAACTGCTTGTAACTCACCGGCGGTTTTCCTAACCCCAGTTTGTTATTCAACCAGCTATTGGCGTCTAACGCCGCCCAGCGCTTGTATAAGTACGCCGTCCCGTGAAACTCATTCGTCCCCCCCGCGAGTGGTTATGTGAATGCCCCCCATTCGGGTGACCCAGCGAGGCGTCAAACATCGTTGTATCCTCCACCGAATACAGCGACGGCACAAACACAATATGTAACCGTTCAGCCCCCTATCGCTGGAGTAGCGAAAGAAAAGGCTGAGCGGCACGATGGTGGCTGATGGAGTCAGCGAGGAACTCCAGCGCGTTGCGTTTCTGCATGACGCAGGTCCGGGCGACGGT
>CAMDKT010000567.1 GCA_945900935.1 Candidatus Sulfopaludibacter sp. SbA3
TCTATTATCATCGGAACCGCCGGACACATTGATCACGGGAAAACCACGCTCGTTCATGCCCTCACCGGAATCGACACTGATCGGCTGGCCGAGGAGAAGCGCCGAGGTATTTCCATCGAACTCGGTTTCGCTCATCTCGACCTCGGCGCTGGGCTGGAGGCAGGCTTCGTCGACGTCCCTGGCCACGAGCGTTTCGTCAGAACCATGGTCGCCGGCGTCACCGGCATCGACATCGTCCTGCTCGTAATTTCCGCTGACGAATCCATCAAGCCGCAGACTCGCGAACACTTCGATATTTGCCGCTTGCTCGGCGTGAAGCAAGGGATCGTCGTCGTCACCAAATCCGACGCGGTGGACTCCGATCTTGTCGAACTCGTGAAGCTGGAAGCCGAAGAATTCGTCGCCGGATCATTCCTTGAAGGCGCGCCGATACTCGCTGTCAGCGCAAAAACCGGCGTCGGCTTGGATGAACTGAAACTCGCCATCCGCCGCCTCGCCTCAGCGGCCCCTCCGCGCACGTCGCGCCAGCCGCTGCGCCTGCCCATTGACCGCGCCTTCGCTATGAAAGGCTTCGGCGCCGTCGTCACCGGCACTCTGACCGCGGGCGCCATTCAGCCGGAGCAGGAAGTGGAACTTCTGCCATCGCAGCGAAGGCTCCGCGTTCGCGGCGTTCAAGTCCACGGCCGCCCCGCAAAGGCCGCCCACGCCGGCCAGCGCACCGCCGTAAACCTCGCCGGCATCGAACACACCGAACTCGCGCGTGGCATGATTTTGACGGTTCCTGGCACCTTGCGCCCCGTAACTGTTATCGACTGCCAACTGACGCTTCTCCCCGGCGTCAAACCGCTGCACGCCCGCACGCCAGTTCACTTCCACGCCGGTACCGCGGAGGTAGTCGGCGCGGCCCGCCCGCTTTCGGACGGGTTCGTTCGCATCCGTTTAAGGGCGCCCTTGCTCCTGCTGCCCGGTGACCGATTCATCATCCGCAAATTCTCGCCGGTGATCACGATTGGCGGCGGCGAAGTAATAGAGATCGACCCGCCGCGGAAATCCCGCGCCGCCCGACTGGCGCCGTTAAACATCGCCGAACGGGCTGCGCTTATCACCAAAGAATCCGCCTACGGCATGGCCAAAAGCGATCTCCATTGGCGTCTCGGCGAACACGTCACAGCCGGTGTCGCGATCGGCGAATGGTGCGTCGATCCAGCCTGGCTGGAAGCCCGGCAGCCCGAGCTTGAAAAGGTTCTGGCCGCCTATCACAAGGAAAACCCGCTAAAGCCCGCTATGCCGCGCGAAGAGCTTCGCACAAGAGTCATCCCCAAGGCCCCGCCCGCGCTCTTCGACGCCCTTCTGACGCGCAATAAAAAGATTACCGCCCAAGGCGACATGGTCCGCCTAACCGCCCACAAAGTCGAACTCCAACAGGACGAGCAAGACGCCCGCTCCAAAATCGAAAAGGCGTTTGCAGCCGGCAGCCTCGCCGTTCCCAGTCAGCGCGAAGTCCTCGCCGCCAGCGGCGTCGATGGCACACGCGCCGCGATCCTCCTCGCCACGCTCCTCAAAGAAAAACTCCTCGTCCGCGTGACAGCCGATCTTGTCTTCCACCACACTGCCATCGATCAACTCAAATCGATGCTCGCCGCCCGTAAAGGGCAAAGCTTTGCCGTCGGCGAATTCAAAGACTGGACCGGCTGTTCCCGCAAATACGCCATCCCGCTGCTCGAATTCCTCGATCGGGAACGTCTCACCCGCCGCGACGGCGACGCCCGCGTCGCCCTATAGATCAGCGGTGCCGAGCTGCAATTCAGGTCCACCGTCCTTCGACGTCACCCGGCCGTAAAGCGTCCACTTGCCCCCGCCTGGCACAATGCTCTCCTCCGAAACAATTTCAATCGTCGCCTCGCCCCATTGCACTCTCATCACTTTCCCGTCCACCTCTCCCACCCGTTGAAACCCGCGCCCGCGCATCGCCTGAACCCCAATCGTCATCGCACCCCGCCGCGGCACCCTCACGGTCATCAGATCCCCGGTTAACGTCGCGGGAAACTTCGCTTTAAGGCTCCCCGTCGTCGCCACCGGCGCGACAAGCCGCAGCCCCCACTCTCCCGCCGCCCTAGCGGTCTCCACCGTCAGCGTCAGCACGTCGAACACCCGCTGCCCGGTCGACGCGTTGCGTAGGATCTCCACTTCAATTGCGGAACCGGATCGCACCGTCGTCGCGTTCGGATACTTGACCAATGGCGCCAGACGAAGTGACTTTGCACTGAATCGGCTTAGATCTTCCGGCGTCAACGTCAACGGCCCAATGCGTATCTGAATATCCCGCCCGCCATTCACCGGCATCACCGACAGGTCGTACCCGAAGGCAGCCTCCCCCACCTGTACGTACCGGTGGATAGATTGCCGGGCCGTGATCACGCCACCGCTAAGTCTCGGCGCCACCCCGCCTGCGGAAGCCGGCTCCAGCAGCGTCTGATAGTTCACAAATACCCCGTTCTCCAACGAGTTCACGCCGCTCATCAGCCGTACTTGTTGCGCCTGCAGCAGCCCAATTCCCAAAAGCATTACCGCTCTAACGTTCCACATTTCCGCTCCTTACAAGTTTGATTTCCAACTGTTCCACCGGCCGAAACTCATTCAGATCGATCTCCGCCGGCCGTGTGATCCGTCCCCGCTGCCACCACAAGAAAGCCAACAGCAACGCCACAATCACCGGCACCGGAATCCGGATCGATCCGCGCCACAGCCACTCCCATGGCCGCCGCTGGTATCTTTCCCAAACGCGCGTATCCAACCCAGGCGAAGGCTTCCAATCCGGCTCCCCGTGCCGCAGCAGCAAGTCCAACTCGTCATCACGCAACGGTTCCATTCGACCCTCCTACATACGACCGAAACGGTGCCAGCAGCAAACGGAGCGTCGCCCGCCCACGCGACAATCGAGACTTGATCGTGCCCGTATCGACGCCTGTCATCACCGCAATCTCTTCCAATGTGAATCCCTCCCAGGAAAACAACAGCACCGCCTCCCGTTGCAACGCGGGCAGCGACGCCACCGCCGCGGCCACCGCGCCCGGCAAATCGCTATGCGCAGAAAGCGGCGCCACCGTCATCTCGTTCAGCTCCACTTCCCGCTGCAGCCCCCGAAATCGTTTGAAAGCCTGCCTTCGCACCGCACCCAACAAATACCCTCGAGCCGCGCCCTTGTCCGGTCGAAATGCGCCTTTCGCCATCGCCAGAAAACACTCCTGCGCGATATCCTCAGCCGCCTCCGGCGAGCCCGTCAACAGACGCGCGTACCGGTAAACCGCGTTGCGATGCTCCCCGTAGAACCGCCCAAACTCATTTTCGTCCACAAATAGTTATTACCAGAAGCGGGGTAAAAGGATACGCTACTCAAGATGAACGGAAGCGCTCGAATGTTGATCGGCCTCTTCGCCGGAATGGCCGCGGGCCTCTGGCTGCCCGCCAATGCCGTCAGCGCAATCGAACCCGCCGGCCTGCTGTGGTTCAACGCCCTGCGCATGACCGTCATCCCCATCGTCATGGCCCAGCTCATCCTCGGCATCAACACGCAGACGGACGCGCGCGCCCTCGGCAATCTCGGCCTCCGCGCCTTCGCCTGGTTCGTCGCGCTCCTCACCGGCACGGCCTGCCTCTCCGCCGCCGTCATGAACCTTCTCCTGCAGTGGATGCCAACCGTGCCGCCCTCGGCCGCAATCGCCGCGCCAGGCCCCGTTCCCGGCTTCGGCGAATGGATCGCCACACTCCTTCCCTCAAACGTCCTGCAGGCCGCCGTAGAGGGCAAACTCCTCGCGCTCATCCTCTTCGCCCTGCTCTTCGGCGCCGCCGTCCGCCACGTCCAGCCTGAGCGCAAACAAGCCCTCCTGCTAACCGTCGGCGCTGTCAACGACGCCATGCTCACCATCGTCGGCTGGGTGATGCGTCTTGCCCCATTCGGCGTCGCCGCGCTGGCCGTAACCCTCTTTTCAAAACTCGGCTCCAACGCCGCCGGCGCCCTCGGCTACTACGTTGCGCTTTTCTGCGGCATCGAAGTCGCCGCCACGCTCGCCATGTATCTCCTCGTCTACGCCAAAGCCGACATCCCGATCCGCCAATGGGCCGCCGCCGTCGCTCCCATCCAAGCGCTCGCCTTCAGCTCCCGTTCCTCCATGGCCGCCCTTCCCGCCATGGTCGCCGCCGCTGGAGAGCGCCTCGCCCTCAGCCCCGCCATCACCGGCTTCGTCCTCCCCCTCGCCGTTTCCGTTTTCCGCTAC
>CAMDKT010000568.1 GCA_945900935.1 Candidatus Sulfopaludibacter sp. SbA3
GAGTGTCGTTGCTGATCTATTTTTACGCGCATTATGCATTTGCCTCGATAACGGCGCATTTGCTGGCGATGTATCCGCCGTTTTTGGCGGTGCTGGTGTTGCAGGGGGCGCCAGTGGGGCTGGTGGCGTTTGCGTTCGCGTGTTTCGTGAACTTTTCGTCGGGGTTGACGAATTATGGGACGACGCCGTCGCCGATGTTCTTCGCGCAGGAGTATGTGTCGATGAAGGACTGGTTCCGGGTGGGGGCGGTGGTGTCGATTTCGAATGTGTTGATCTGGTCTACGGTGGGGTTTGGGTGGTGGAAGCTGTTAGGGATTTGGTAGCGGGGATTTGGCGGCGGCGAGGGCGGCCATTTGGTCGACTTCCATTGCGGGCGGGATTTTAATGAGGAAGTGCGGGCCGGCGGTGAGCGACTCATCGCGGAGGAATTGGAGAAGCTCGGCAGGGACGCCGTTGTGGAACCAGAGCCAGAGGGAGTCGCGCGCGACGAGGCGGCGGAGCTGGCGGTCGCGATCCTTGTCCGTCCAGACGATTAGGCGCGGCTGACCGGCCCAGAGGCGGAGTTTTTCAGCTACGGCCTCGTCACTGACGATGTGGAGCATGAGGAATTAGGGTTCCCGCTCCCTTACGGTTGCGGGGACGGCACTAGCGGGCGGCTTCCAGGGCCAGCTTGTGACGTTTTTCCCAGGCCTGTTTGGCTTGATACTCAAACCACAGCTTGCTGCCGGCGGCCCAGTAATAGCCGCCGACGAAGAGCGACAGGAACGGAAGGGCGAGGAAGTTATAGCTCTCGATGGAGTATGCCATCATCGCCACGAACCAAGTGCCAGCGGCGATTTCGAAGAATGGCAGCCAGCCGATGCGGGCTTTATAACGCTCGTTGCCGAGGATTATTTTTTTGTCGCCGACGGCGTATTTGGGAGTGCGGGCGAAGGCGGTTTGGTAGCCGACCAGGGCTTCGATGACGGCTTTGGCGTTGCTCAACGTGAGGGCCACGCCGGCGGCCATCAGGACGGGCATGTACCAGATGGTCCGGCGCCAGTTATCGGGACGAATTTGGCGTTGCGCGACGAGGTAGAAAGCAGTGATGGACCAGAAGCTGGCGGCGATGAGCGGCAGATCGACCAGCAGCATATGCAGCCAGCCCATGTAGAAGCGCACGATCATCACGGGCAGCATGAGCGCCGACATGATGAGCATGAGGGGGTAGGCGATATTGGGGGTGAGATGACAAACGGCTTCGAGTTTGACGCGCCAGGGCTGATCCGATTTGAGGATCATGGGCAGGAGTTTTTTCGCGCACTGGGTGAGGCCTTTGGACCAGCGGGTTTGCTGAACCTGAAAGCCGTGCATGTCGAAGGGCAGTTCGGATGGGCATTCGACATCGGGACAGTAGACAAACTTCCAGCCTTTGAGCTGGGCGCGGTAGCTCAAGTCAGAATCTTCGGTGAGGGTATCGTGCTGCCAGCCGCCGGCGTCTTCAATCATTTCCTTGCGGAGGATACCGGCAGTGCCGTTGAAGTTGAAGAAGAGGCCGCCGCCGGCGCGGGCGACGTGTTCGAGGACGAAGTGGCCGTCAAGAAGGATAGTCTGGACTTCGGTTAGGGCGTTGTAATGCTGGTTGAGGTAGGTCCAGCGGGTTTGGACGACGCCGACTTTGGGGTCAGCGAAGTAGTGAATGGTCTTGCGGAGGAAGTCTGTGGGAACGACGAAATCAGCATCGAAGACGGCGACGACGAGGCCGGTGGCGGTTTCCAGACCGGCTTGCAAAGCCCCTGCCTTGTAGCCGTGGCGATTCTTGCGGTGGTGGTATTCGATGGGATGGCCCATGGCGCGGTATTCGGCCACCAGGCGTTCGGTGAAGGGATGGGTTTCGTCGGTGGAATCGTCCAGGACCTGAATTTGCAGGAGATGGCGGGGGTAGTCCATCTTGACGATTTGATCGATGAGGCGTTCGACGACGTAACGCTCGTTGTAGAGCGGGAGTTGAATGGTAACGGGCGGGAGTTCGGCGAACAGTTGCGGGGGCGCGGTAAGGAGGTTTTTGCGGTTCTTGAAGTAGCCGCGGATAATCTCGTAGCGGTGGATGCCGTAGAAGGAGAGAACGAGAAGAATGGCGAAATAGGGGACGAGCAGCGCATAATCGAACGGGGCAAGCTTATGGATGCCGGCGAAGGTATCGTCGAAAAACGCTCGCTTGAAACCGTCGAACGCGGAAGAATCAGTGACTAGAAGGGCGGGAAATAGGGGCATGAGTGCCAAAGAAAAGGCCGCTTGTCTGATCGGGATCGGCTTGGAAGCGGGCCTAATGCTCCTTGCTTTTGAACGAAGCGGGGGAGTTCACGATCCACAGAGGGATGTCGCTCTATTTTGCGTGACCTCTGTATTATATCTCGCCGGGCTGGCCTTTGTGTGCAGACTCGACGGGGGAATTCGCACCTATTTTCTAGTCGGGTGGGCGTTGGTGTTCCGGTTGACGGCGTTTTGGATACCGCCGGTGTTCAGCGACGATGTCTACCGGTACCGGTGGGAGGGGCAAGTGGCAGCGGCGGGGCTGAATCCGTACGATTACCGGCCGGCGGACGCGGCGGTGGCGGGGTTTTTGAATGAACGTGTTGACGGGAAAGATTTTAAGCCGGTTTACGGGCCCTTACTGCAGACGCTGCAATGGGTGTTGGCGGTGTTGGGGGGCGGGTCTTTGCGGGTGATGAAGTTGGGGGCGTGTGTGGCGGAGTTGGCGCTCAGTTGGCTGCTTTTTCAGTGGGTTACAGATAAATGGCGGTGGCTGGCTTGGGGGTGGTGTCCGCTGGGAATCGTGGAATTCTGGGGAATGGGGCATCATGACGCGGTGATGGTGGCGTTGGCGGTAGGGGCGGTGTGGTTTGCTGAGCGGCGGGGGTGGCCGTGGGCATTTGTTTTGTTGGGGTTGGCCGGGGCGACGAAGTACTGGCCGTTGTTGCTGTGGCCGACTTTTGTGCGATTGGGGGGATGGCGGTGGGCGTGGCTGGCACCGGTGGTATTCGGGGTGTGCTGGTGGCCATGGTGGACGGATGTGACTGAAAATGCGCGTTTTTTGGGTGGTTTTGTAGGCGGATGGCGCAATAACGATGCTGTTTTTGGAGCTATTTTGGCGATGGCGGGGAGCCTGGACGCGGCAAAACGGGTGGCGATGGGGCTGATCGTGCTGGGTTCGGTTGGGGCGGCGATCTGGGCCCGTTCGGCGCGGGAAGCGTATTGGGCGGTCGCGTTGACGATATTGATCGTGTCCGCGAATGTCCATCCTTGGTATTTGACGTGGATACTGCCGCTGGCGGTATTCCATTGGCCGTGGCCGGTGCTGATTTGGGGGGCGCTGGCACCGGTACATTATGTCGTTCTGTTGCGCTGGCAGAGCGAGCACGTTTGGGAGGGGCTTAGTAACTGGAGATGGGCCGTGTATTTGCCGGTGATTGGAGCGTTAATGGTACAACTGGTACGGAGGAAACGCGTTGGAAACCCACGTTCGTAATGTTGGATGGATACTGTTTTGCCTGGGAATTGCGATGGGTTTGACGGCGTTGATTGCACTGATTGTTGGCGGGGGCATGGACGGGGTTTTGATGACTGACGACCCGTTTTACAAGCGCAAAGACATCGGGTCGATCCCTTTGCACCGGCTGCTGGCGGCGCTGGCGATCGTCTATTCGCTGGCGATGGCGGTGCCGATCGCGGTGACAGGGCTGGGAATACTGAAATGGCGGCCGTGGGCGAAGACGGCGGGAATGCTGGTGGGGGCGGTGAATATGCTGTTTTTCCCAATTGGGACGGGCGTGGGCGTCTATGCGTTGTGGGTGCTAACGGATGAGTCAACCGAATTCCTGTTCGGCAATGCGCCGGCGGGCGGGGGGAAGCGTTAGCCCGACTTTCGCAAAACGAAGGCCATTTTCCCCGCGAGAGGGATGTAAACATAGATTCAGGCACGATTCTCTGCGTAGATGAAACAATCGTCAAAAGTGGCGGCGAGAGCGTTGAACCACGACCGTCGTGCGTGTCCCCGGCCTCGATCTAGCTGTCGCAGAGCTACGAGTTTCGCGTCGCCACAGTCAATGCCCCCGCCGTGAGCGCAGTAATCGCGTTCCTCCGCGAAGAAACAATACTGGCCGCTGATGAACGCCGATTAACGCGGATATCGGCGTTGATCAGGGTTCATCAGCGGCCAATCCTGCTTGCCCGGAAACCTTCATATTCCAAACCAGGAACCGTGCGGCCGGGGATTCAGACGTCTTCGGCATGT
>CAMDKT010000569.1 GCA_945900935.1 Candidatus Sulfopaludibacter sp. SbA3
TTGGACCGGCGAAGAGGCGATGCCCCGAAAAACGGACGTCTTCGTTAGTGCGCTTGGTTGTCGAAACTGGAAGTCGCGCTTTCGCACACTCTGGGGATGGCATGCCCTAGCGGATGAAGGCGCTTCTATCCCCGACACACTCCTAGGACCACTCCCTGACGGTCGTGGCTCGGAAGTCGGCGCTGGGGGCGCGCTTGCTACTTAGCAGGGCATGCGTCAAGCAATCTCCGCGGATCAAACAGATGGAGAGGCTTGAATGCGCGCGAATTCCATTTCACGCCCGGTTCAAACTGCACTCCGAGGAAGTATCCAAACTCGCGAAACACGCAATAACGGATCTCGCCGGCATACTCGACATCCATAACCGTCATCCGGACCGTTGTCCGGAGAGGGATTTCGGTCTCCACATGGATGCAAACTCCAAGGGGAGAAATATCTTCCAGATTAGCCACCGCGTGCTGCGCGCGACCCTTGCCATCGCGCCATTCGATGTCAACCAGGTCCGCACACATCAATCGAGGCTCAATGCGTTTCTCTGCCATATGTCTGTTTATCGGACGCCGAAGGGATTTCGAGTATAGGGAATGCCTATGGAAAAATACCCTACTACTCCTAGGGTCATTCCCCCCTCAATTCAAATTCGGTTGAAAACTTCCACTGCCTTGGTCAACGCCTTGAACTTCAGGATGTAAGGAACCATTTTCGTCTCGCGGTCGTCGATCTCCTGGGCGCGCCGCAGAACTTCCTTGGCTTTTTCCAGGGGCACGCGAACCACGCCGTCTTCATCGGCAATGATCCAATCGCCGGGCTTAATCGCAACACCGGCGCATTGCACGGGCACGTCCTTCGCCACGCCCGCGAAGCGGCTGACGGTGCTTGACGGCACGACGCTGCGGGCGTAAATCGCCAGGCCCAACCCGCGCACTTCCTTTAAATCGCGAACGCCGCCATCCACAATCACGCCCGCCATTCCGCGCGCCTTCGCCGCGGTGCCCATCAGTCCGCCGATCCCCGCTACATCCAGGCCATTCTCAATGACAATCACGCCGACGTCTCCGGGCTTCGAGTTATCGATCATGGCCGTCGACATCGCCGTAGACAAAGTCGGCGTCGCCTTGTCCGCGCTTGCCGGTTTCAACAACACCGTCGTCGCTTGTCCGACGACGCGAATGTTTCCCGTCCGCGGCCGCATGTCATGGGAGAGAAAGCCGCGCTCGCCCGTGATCTGGTCGACGGCATCCGCCAACGCGGCCACCGTCGCTTTTTCAAACCCGGCTCTCACCGGGTCCTTCACAGCCGCGGACTTGGTTGCCGCCTGGAATCCAAACCCGAGAATGGCGCAGCCGATGGCGGCGGCGGGAACAAATACAAGTTTCCGTGTCATATCATGCATTATGCTATCCCAGGTGACCCCACGCAGTGTAATTAACAATGTCATCGTCGCTGTGTTGTTCGGCGTCGTGGTGCCGTACGTGAAGGGAATCGAGTATCTCGACCTGTTCCTCTTGCTGCCGTATTCCTTCCTGAGCCTCTTCTTTGTGGTTCCCATGGTAGTGGATTCCGTGTTCGCTTCGCCAGCCCCCGGAGTGCCTCTGGGCGCGCTGTTCCGTTCGGCGGGCATTGGCTGGTTCACCGGCGTGTGTGTGCTGTGGCTGGGGATCGCGACGGTGAGCTGGCGGAGCGGACGGCTGGTGGCGCCGCCGGTTGCCGTTGGCCTGTCACTGGCCGTGATGAGCCTGTTTGCCTGCGTGTTCGTGGCCGCGCTGTCGGCATGGACCGCGAACCGCACCGCTGACGCCGCCACCGCCAAAGGCCGCCTCCGAATCGGCTTTCTGCTGCTTCTGGTTGCCTTCTTTGCGCTGCCGCGAATGCTGCACGAGGACACAACGGCCGCGCTCCTGCAATATCTGACGCCGGAAGGCTTGGTCCGGATAACGCTGATTCTGGCGCCGCTGGAGGCTCTCGGCGCCGTCGGATTGTTAACCCGCCCTCCCCGCCGCTAAACTCCGGGATACACTAAAAGGTTCATGCGTATCACGTCGCAATCGCCCTGCCGCGTCGACCTTGCCGGTGGCACCCTCGACATCTGGCCTCTCTATCTCCACCACCTAAACGCTGTCACCGTGAATTTCGCGATTGACCGCTATACATCCTGTTCCATCGTTCCGCGCGACGACGGGCAAATCGTGCTGCGCTCGCGCGATCTGGCCGTTGAGGAATCCTTTGCGTCGCTGGAGGAAATGAAAGCCGCCAAAAAGTACAAACTGCCGCTGCTGGCCTACGCCGTCGCCTTCTTCTCGCCGGAAACCGGGCTGGAACTGGACTCGCATTCCGAGGCCCCGGCCGGCGCGGGCATCTCCGGCTCGTCGTCACTTCTGATATCGATTTGCGCGGCCTTCAACAAATGGCTGAACGCGGGCTACTCCATTGAAAAATTGCGTGAATTGGCCCAGAACATCGAAGCCCAGATCATCCGCGTTCCCACCGGGTGCCAGGATTATTATCCGGCAATGTATGGCGGAATCAGCGCGATTGAACTCCGCGCCGATGGCATTCGCCGCGTCGCCATCCCATTGGATCCCGCCGATCTGGAGCGGCGAATCGTACTGGCCTATACCGGCGAGCCCCGCAACTCCGGCATCAACAACTGGGAAGTGACCAAACTGCACATTGACGGCGACCGCAAAGTCCATAAGAACTTCGACCAGATCGCCTCGATTGCCCATGATATGCGCCTTTCGCTGGAAAATGCGGACTGGCCGGAGACCGCGCGCCTGTTGCGCGAAGAGTGGGGATTCCGGAAGAAGAACGCGCCGGGCATCACCACCGAAGGGATCGACAATCTGGTGGCGAAGGCGAAGCGGGCCGGTGCCGTGGGGGCTAAGGTCTGTGGCGCGGGCGGAGGCGGCTGCGTGTTCTTTCTGGTGGAACCGGGGACGAAGGAAAAAGTGGCGGCGGCGATTGAGGCCGAAGGCGCGGAAGTCCTGCCGGTGAAGGTCGCCCTCGGCGGCGTCAAAGTAAAGATCTCGAAATAGGCGAATATGGTCAGTCCAGCCTCAGCGCCGTCTCACTGGATCGCCGGCGTTCGTGTGCTTGTGTTTCTGGGGCTGGCCTACACCATCCAGTCCATTGCTTTTTTGCTGTTGCAGCCCTTCCAGCGCTTCATCGGCGCGGCATTGGCTGTATTCTTCGGCGGCGTGCTGGCGACCGTGCTGGCACCGCGCATTTATCGATTCGGTTCGCTGACCGATATCGGGCTCGCCTGGCACAACGCGGCCTCCCGGCACTTCCTGATCGGCGCTTCACTCGGGGCGGGCGCGGCCGTTTTCGTCGCCGGCTTTCCCTGGCTGATCGACAAAGCCTATTTCGTTCCCACGCCCGAGTATCCGTTCTCGCTCCCGGGAATGTTTCTCGCGGGAATCGTGCTTCTCTTCGGCGCTTTTGGCGAGGAACTCATCTTCCGCGGCTATCCGTTCCAAATGCTCGCCGGTAAATACGGGACGTTTCAGATCCTCCTCCCGGCCGGCGTTTTGTTTGCCGCGGCGCACGCGGGCAACCTCGACAGTTCGCCGCTGGCGCTGTTCAATACGTTTCTCTGGGGCGTCCTGCTCGGCTATTCGCTCCTGCGGTCCGGCGACCTATGGCTTCCGATTGCCATCCACTTTGGATGGAATTTTACGTTACCCCTCTTTGGCGTGAACCTAAGTGGATTTAGAATGGGGCTGACGGGTCATACGCTCGAATGGCGCGCCAGCGATCTTTGGAGCGGCGGCAGTTACGGTCCGGAAGCGAGTGTGCTCACACTGCTGGCTGTCGTCGTGTTGTTCTTCGTTTTGCATAAGGTTCCGTTGACGCAACAACGTTTGCCGCTCATGCCGGATGTTTTCGAGGAAGAAGTGGAGGAGGACGCGGAATGAAACGACGACTGATACTCTTGCTGCTCCCCGCAGCGCTCATCTCCAAGGAGAAAAAGCTCACCGTCGACGAACGCATGACGCTGCTGCGCGGGTTAACCGCGGAGTACGCCAAGGCCAAGGTGCTCATCCCGCGATCAAAGAAATCGCTGGCGATTGAGCCGACGGGCAAATGGGACAAAGACGCCTGGGAAAAAGCGAACGTCGAATTCGGCCCCGCCGCGCGCGTCGGCGAGATGGTGCAGATCACGAAAGTGAAGATCGAGGATGACCGCGTTGAACTGGAACTCAACCACGGTTTGAAGACGGGTCCGAAGTGGTACGAGCGAGTGGAAGTCGGCATGGGAAACAGCAGCA
>CAMDKT010000570.1 GCA_945900935.1 Candidatus Sulfopaludibacter sp. SbA3
CCGTGGAAATGGCGGGCCGTGGAAAGCGAGGAAAACCAAGCGCAGGTTTTCGCTCTCTTCCCACCGCCCTTGGAAATCGCAAAAAGGCGCGATTTCCACATTCCCACCGCCGCGACGGCGATATTGTCGTTTCCAACTTCAAACGCCAAGAAGCGAACCCGGCACTCTCTCACGCCCCTCATCCATTCGAGATTCCTTCCTTGCCGACGCCTCCAAGAACCGAATGCCCTCATTGCGCACACCCGTCCTTACCCACACCAAACAGCGAGGAGGCGAACGGAGTGCCGTCTCTCTCGCGTTCGGTGCTATCGAGGTTTCGAAAATACGGGTGCTTGCGTCTTTCCAAATTCCTGAAGACGAAATCCTGATAATCTTCGGCCCGGAATAAACCATCGAAGGCGACTGACGCGCGTTCGGCCTCACTGACCGATCACCGAATCTGAATTAAGACCGTTCAGGATCGCGGCGGCTCATTCTCCGGCTGCCGGAGAGCGCCGAAGGTCGTGTCGATGAAGGCGTTTTCTTCGCGGAGACGCTCGCGGCACGATCCGCACTCGTCCGAGGGGCCCAGGAAGCCGGGGCCTTTGCCTCGAAAATAAGCTTCCCCTCTTTTCATTTCTTGGGGTGGCCCCGCCCCGAAGGGCCATGTGGATTGACAAGTGTGTATAAAGTGTGTACTTTTGAAGAAATGGCTCGGGACTGATTCATTATGGACAGCCGGGAAGTGATCAAGGCGCTGTTGCGGGATGGCTGGTTTGAAGTGAATCACGTTGGCAGCCACAAACAGTTCAAACATCCTGTGAAAAAAGGCCGCGCCACTGTTCCGCATCCGAAACGCGATATCCCCGTCGGCACTTTGAGAGGCATCGAAAAACAAGCCCGCATCAAACTGAGATAATCCCACCGCACTTCATCGGATCGAAACAATGGAATACATCGCATACCTGCACAAAGAACCGAAATCGGATTTCGGCGTGAGTTTCCCTGATTTTCCAGGCTGCGTCACCGTCGGCAAATCCCTGGAAGAAGCGCGCCGGATGGCGGTCGAGGCATTGCGCTTTCACATCGAGGGGATTCTCGAAGACGGGGAAGCGATTCCGGATCCTTCTACACTCGACGCTCTGGCACATGATCCGGACATGAGCGGCGCCGTCGCGTTTTTGGTGAACGTCGATGTCGCGGAGAAGTCAGCGCGGTTCAACATCACCGCGCGGAAGAGCCAGATGGATGAGATCGACCGCCGCGCCAAGAGGGAAGGCATGACGCGCTCCGCATACATCGTCGTCTCCGCGCTCGCTGGCCCCAAGCGCAGTCGGCCTGTCCGCGTCGGCCGCTAACTCGCCCGAATCCTCACTCACCCCTAAAGCGTCCATCTTAGTCCGTCGCCGACCTCCGATGCGCACCCTCCCCGTGACGCGTCTACTGAAGCCTAGGTTCCGCTTCACGGCTGAAGTAATGTTCGGCATTCGACTGAAAGTCGGCTAACGACGTGAACTGCTTGTCGGCGGCGCTGGTGATCCTGGTCTGGTCTTTCCTGCTCAAACCGCTCTCAAAGTCCTCATGAACAACGACGCTCCTGAAGGCGATCTCACGCTTCTGGAACTCCAGGCACGATAACGTCGCTAATCGCCCTCCGTGCCAACATAGCTGAGACACTATCCCCGGCCTTAATTACTGAGCAGGGCGAGAATGGAAATCAGAATGAACACGAATCAGAAGCAAAACGGATTTGCCTCGGCCAAGAAGTTTAGTTTTTAGCTAGCGCGTCCGTGTACCCATCCGCCGCCCTTACTTTGGTACTTTGCTCACAATCCGCAAGATGTCGGCCCCTTTGAATTCGACGAGTCTGCTATCGACCTTGATCTCCGCCATCAGGGTGCATTCGGCGGTGACGTCCACCGGCCGGCCGAACTGTTCCAACTCGACAGCGGTGATTACCCACTCTAAAATCGCCGATTGGCCCGGCAGAATCTCCGTGAACTCGTTGCGCAACTCGTGATCGGCGAGGTTTGTTTTTAGGTACGCATCGGCTTTGGTGCGCTTGTCGACCAGGCGGATAGAGGGGCCGGTCTTCTGCCGGAAGGCCAAGGGGAACCCTACGGTCAACGACCCACGGTTAGTAATTGCGATCTGCACAAATAGGTTCTGGCCGCTGTATGCGCAGCTTTCGTTCCCTTTGCATTTCGCCGAGATTGTAAGTGGTTGATTGGTCATCGGAATGTTCCTGTTTTGCGCGCAGTTCAAAAGGAAGAGGACCACGCAGAAAATCACTTGACAGTGCATTTAATGACGCGCCCCAGTCTGAAGGTTAGTAGTTCCTGCACTTCAATTGCAACGTTCCATCCGTGTCGCCGCAGCCTGGTGGTGTTGTCGACGGCGGCCATAATCGTTGCATCCGGTGCGGTCGGCGACTTGCCGTCAAAAGGCGCAGTGACTGCGACATCCAGTGTGCCGTCGGGCTTGATATATTTCACCGTCTCCGTACTGCCCGACACGTAGGAGTACTCGTCCGGCAAGCCAACGCAGTGCCCGAATTCGTGGGCGTAAATCCAGTCCGAAGTGGCTTTCGAAACGTCCACGACGCTACCAGTCACCCCTTCCCTGGCATACGTGTCGTGTATCGTCAGGGTGTAATCTCCCCCGGAGTCCACCCATGTGACTTTGAAATCGACTCTGAAGCTCTTCTTGCCGCACAGCGGGTCGTCCGCGTCCAGTGTGTACCGTCCATTCCAGTTTGTGCTCACCCCGTTTTCCATCTTGGTTTTCGCGGCCGTCACGTCGGCAGCGGTAACGCCTGTGGCCGCTACCGCTTTGAAGCGAACCTCAACGGTGATCGCACTGCCCGTTTTTACAGGCGCGAGGATCTTCGCTGCGAATTTGGGCCCCATGGAGGAGTATTCGGTTCCATCCGCCTTGTATTTCTTGAAGTATCGGTTGAGGGAGGGTTTATCGATTGTCGTTTCGAAGTCGCCGGGCCAACAGATGGCGCACTCCACAGTGGTGAGCCTGACTGGATCGGTGGCGCAGTTACCTGAGGCCGGCGGAGCGGGAGGAGTTCCACAGCTCATCTAGTTTGTACCGTCCCAGTTTTGCAGAACCGCATCGAGCCAAGTGCGTGCACGGCTTTCGAGGCGAACCGCCGCCGCATCCGGGTTACCCGCGTCCGCTCGTTTGAGTGTACGGGCGATCCACGGAAGGAATGGATCCGAATCAAAATCATGACCGAATGCGAAAGCCAGTACAGCCATCAGCGCCATTGCGCGCGCGGACCGAAATTGGTATCGCTCGCTTGCCTTCAGTCTGGATTCCGCAATCAGGCGGGACACCATTGGAGTTCCGCTCTCGGCAACTTTCCGCGGGTGAACTTGTTCCATCAGGAGCCGTAGATTGAGATCCAGTTGTTCGTCGCGAAAATCAAGTCCCTGATTGCATAGCCGTTGCAGCGTGCGCAGTGCAGTCTTGGTATAGGAATTATATTCGCCATCAATCCGCGCGAGATACTCGCCCACTCTTGCGTGTAATGCATCCGCCCGTTGCATCTGATTTTGTGAAGCTACGGACGATAGAATCTGCTGTGCCCAAGGAAACTGAGGATCGGTATCGAAACCGCCACCGAGTACGATCATAAGATCAAGGTAGAGCCGGGTCGGCCCTCTTTGAGTAAAGCCATGAGACTCGGCCCGCTCCAAACCTTGCCGGACGGCCGCTTGCAGTTCCTCCACGGTAACGGTTTTGCACAACCGGGGAGAAAACTCCTGGCAATGCACAACCATTTCCTGCACAAAACGTCGCAGTGCGTCTTGTTCCAACGCGCGGATAAGGGCATGACTAACAATCATGGATGAGACCGATTGGACAGAATGATACCACTCGTAGCGGAAAACGGAAATCACCCTACCCGGCCAGCGTATGAGCCCGTAGGCAGAAAGGGTCCGACTTTCGCGATGATGCTCTTGTGGCACTTCTTGACGTTCTGCTCGGGCAACCCCTGAGTTCACACGGTGAGCGAGCAGAGAAAATCGGGCTGGCCGCTGGCATTCCGATATTCGGACAGGAAGCGCTGAGTTCCGCGGCTGACGTACCCGGAGGCTGCGCTTACGTTGTTGGTGCCGTTAGGTTAATGCCACATACTTTTCCCTTTCCCGGATGTTGCTTACCCTTTGCCCGCCAGATTCGAAGATTTTCCGATTCAGCGCTGGACATTTCGAAGCGGAAGCTCTATTTTAAATTAGTATGCCCCAAAAACATTACCAACGACGTCTT
>CAMDKT010000571.1 GCA_945900935.1 Candidatus Sulfopaludibacter sp. SbA3
CGCTCACTCCGGTTGGCGATGACACGCGCGTCGAAGTCCGATTCGATCAGCCGCAGCGTGCTGTTACGCCCGGCCAGGGGGCGGTGTTCTACGATGGCGATCTCGTCCTCGGCGGCGGCTGGATAGATTAGATCGTGGCGCCGATGAACGCAGATAAACGCCGATCGAACAATGTGATCTCTGCTGATCGGCGTTCATCGGCGTTCATCGGCGGCTGTCAAGTGTTGGCCCGGACAGGCCGCTAGATCGTGGCGCGGCGCAGCCCCATTCGCAACCGATTCGAGTACGTTCTAACGCGAATGGCGTTGGGCTCGCTGGCATACGGGCCACGCGGGCTCAGTTATGCGCTGGCTTGGTGCTATGCCCAGGCACTGCGGCTGGCGGTGCCGAAGCTGTCCCGCGTTGGCTCCCGCAATGTCGAACTGGCCGGCCTGCCGCCCACGGTTGTCAGCGGCGTCTGGCGCTCCATCGCGCGCCAGTTGGTGGTGTTCGCGCGGATGGGCCGCATCGACGCTTCAAACGTCCACGAATGGATCCGTTACGAAGGCTTCGAACATTTCACGAAGGCCAAAGAAGCCGGCAAGGGCGTGCTGTTCGCGACGCTTCATTTGGGCGCTTGGGAGCTCAGCGCGTTCAGCCACGCGCTGATGGCCGAGCCGATGCACGTCGTTGTCCGTCCATTGGATAATCCGCTTCTCGATGCGTTTGTCGAAGCGCGGCGGGCTGCGAGCGGGAATATTATCCTTGGCAAGAAAGAAGCGGCCCGCGGGATTTTTCAGGCGCTGAAAGACAACCGCGCTGTTGGCGTGCTGGTCGATCAGAACGTCGGTTTGGAAGAAGGCATCTTCGTCGACTTCTTCGGGCGCAAGGCCTGCGTCAGTCCGACTTTCGCGAAATTGGCGGCGCGCACCGGCGCGGCTGTCATTCCCGGATATGCTATTTGGAGTCCGGTTGAGCGCAAGTTTGTCCTGCGCTTCGATGAACCCGTTGGCATCACAGGCAACACTCTCATCGATACGCAGCGGATCCAGACCGCTCTGGAACGCGCCATCCGGGCCTACCCTGATCAATGGCTATGGATACACCGAAGATGGAAAACAAGACCCCCCGGCGAAGAGCCGCTCTACTGATTGCCCTGCTGGCCGGATGCATGCCGGCCCAAGACCGTCCTGTTCCGCCCCCCGGCGTTGCGGTACCGGACAATGATCGAAAGGACCTCGATACCGGCTTGAAAAGGCTCACGGAGAGCATTCAGGCGCTGGGCAAGCACGCGCTGCTGCCCGATGTTCTCATTTTCCGCGAGGCCGTTCGTTATGCGTTGACGTATAACGAATTCTTTGACGCCCCGGATATTCCCAAGGCCAAGGCGCTTTTAATCGAAGGCCAGAAACGGGCCGACCAACTGCTGCGCGGCGAAGCGCCGTGGACGCGCGCGACGGGCCTTATCGTGCGCGGTTATGTGTCGAAGATCGATGGCTCGATTCAGCCTTACGGGTTGGTCGTGCCGCCGTCGTATGATCCCCATCTTCCACGCAAATGGCGCGTCGATGCCTGGTTTCACGGGCGCGCCGAGAAGTTGAGCGAGGTCAACTTCCTGTCTGAGCGCATGTCGCGTCCGGGTGAGTTCACGTCGGCCGATACGATCGTGTTGCATCTTTACGGCCGTTACTGCAACGCCAACAAGTTCGCCGGCGAAGTGGATTTGTTTGAGGCGCTCGACGCATTGCGGAAACAGTATCCGGTGGATGAGGAGCGGTTGCTGGTGCGCGGGTTCAGCATGGGCGGCGCGGCGGCGTGGCACTTCGGCGCGCATCACGCGGGGCGGTGGGCGGCGGTGGCTCCGGGCGCGGGTTTCAGCGAGTCGGCGGAGTTTTTGAAGCTCTCCAAGAACGGTGAGCAGACCCCGGCTTGGGAGCAGACGCTGTGGCGCATGTACGACGCGACTTTGTACGCCGCGAATTTTACAAACGTGCCATTGGTGGCCTATTCGGGCGAGATCGACGGGCAGAAACAGGCCGCCGACCTGATGGCGAAGTATCTGGAAAAAGAGGGCATTCCGATGACGCATATCATTGGGCCCCAGACGCCGCACCGGTATCATCCGGAGTCGAAAATTGAGATCGATAAACGGCTGGATGCGATTGCCGCCAAGGGCAGGGAAGCGTACCCGCGCAGGGTGAAGTTTGTGACGTACACGCTGCGCTATAACCGCATGAAGTGGGTTGTGGTCGACGGCATGGAGAAGCACTGGGAGAAGGCGGCGGTCGACGCGTCGGTCCACAATAAGGAGGCTCTGCAGGTGACGACTTCGAATGTTTCGGCGTTGTCGATCGACTTCGGTGCCGGCGGCGCGCCTGTCGAGTTGATCGGCAAAACGGCGATTGCGATTGACGGCCAAACGGTGACGGTTACCGGACCGTCGAGCGACCGTTCGTGGAACGTCCATTTGGCGAAGACGGCTGGAAAGTGGGCGGCGGTTTCCACAGCGCCGGCGGGCAAAGTGAAGCGGCATGGCATGCAGGGGCCGATTGACGATGCTTTCATGAATTCGTTCCTCTTCGTGCTGCCGAGCGGCGTCCCAGCGGGCGAGGCCGGCAAGCGTTTGGTCGCGGAACAGGACCGGGCCATTCGCGAATGGCGGCGGCAGTTTCGCGGCGACGCGAGGGTGAAGAAGGACTCCGAAGTTACCGATGCCGATATTGCGGCGCACAATCTGGTGCTGTGGGGCGATCCTGGGTCGAACTCGGTGATGGCGAAGGTGATGGGCGGGTTGCCGGTGCAGTGGGCGGCGGGGGCGCTGACGGTGAAGGGTCAAAAGTACGACGCCGCCACGAACTATCCTTCGCTTATTTATCCCAATCCGTTGAACGGCAAAAAGTACGTCGTGTTGAACAGCGGGTTCACGTTCCGCGATTTTGACAATCTGAACAATGCGCGCCAGATTGCGAAGCTGCCCGACTGGGCGGTGATCGACGTGACGACGCCTGCGAATGGGCGGTATCCGGGTAAGGTTGCGGCGGCCGGTTTCTTTGACGAGAAGTGGCAGTAGCAATAAAAAGGGCGGCCTTTGCGGGCCGCCCTTTGTGTTGGTTGTTAGCCTGTCGGTTAGAAGTAGAGCTTCAGGGCCACCTGCATCGAGCGCGGCGAGTTCAGCAGGTCACCAGATCCAGTCAACTGGCCAAACTGGATGTTCTGGAGTTGGAGGCTGCCGGTGCCGAACCGGACACGGTTGAACGCGTTAAACGCCTCGGCGCGGAGATCGAGCCGGATCTGCTCCTTGATCGGGAACGTCTTGGAGATAGAGATGTTCTCGTTGTAGTTGCCGAACTGGCGGAACTTCGGATTGTAACGGGTCTGGTTGCCGAAGGTGTTCGCGGGCTGGGCCGGGAAGAAGCTGGCCGGTTGCACGAAGCGATCGACAAACGGGTCGAAATCGCCGCCCTTGGCCGGCGCGCGCCATCCGTCATAGGTGGAGATAATCGGCCGATTACCGCCACTGAAGAGCGGCATACCGTTGCTGGTGCCGAGTCCGAGCGGGAGACCGCTTGAGTAGAAGGCATTTCCAGAGACGCGCCAGCCGCCGGCGATCCAGTTCGCGGCGCCGCTGTCCGCCAGGAACCGCTTGCCCTTGCCAAACGGCAATTCGTAAACCGCGCCGAGCTTGAAGTTGTGAGGTACGTCGAACTGGCCGATGGACTTCTCCAATCCGCGATTGAAGTGATCCATGGCGGCGCCGCCCACCCAGTAGCTGTCGGCGTTGGTGAGGATCTTCGAGAAAACGTAGGAGGTCTGGAACTGAAGACCGCCGGAATAGCGCTTCTCGAAGCGGATCAGGGCGGCATGGTAGGAAGAGTGGCCGGAGTGGTCACCGCCGCCGCCGGCAGTATCGATAGCGGAGTACTGCGGATACGGACGGAGAGCCTGGCCAACTGTGGCCTGGGGACCCCATCCGCCAGTGCCTCTCAAACCGGACGCGGCGCCGAAGGAGGGATACGGCGCCCGGATGCCCGCCGCCACAGCCGCGGCAGAATCGAACCGGGAAGTCAGCAGCGAAGCCCCGTATTGTGTGAGCAGCGCGGGGTTGAGTTGGTTGTAGTTGAGCAACCCGGCCTGGAGGCCGGAACCGAGCGAGGCGTTGTAGGATGTCTCCATGACCATTGTCGGAGACAGTTGGCGTTGGATGGAAAGATTCCAGGTGACGAAGGCCGGTGGCCGTGTCGCCTCGCTGCCCTGCCACCAGGGCATGGAGTCGCGGT
>CAMDKT010000572.1 GCA_945900935.1 Candidatus Sulfopaludibacter sp. SbA3
GTTGTCGAGGGGTTGAACAATAAAGTCAAAGTCACTATGAGAAAATCGTACGGCTTCCGAACATTCAGAATCACTGAAATGGCCCTGTATCATTCACTTGGGAAGCTGCCAGAGCCGGAACTGACCCACAGATTCTTCTAACGAGTCAAAATTATAAGCTTCTCCTCGATCCGCTTCTGTTTACCATCATCTACCTGAAGTTCAAGCCTCGCATCGCGCTGGAACGGCTGGATTCGGGCGAGGCGCGGATCAGCAAGATTATCTCGCTGATCACGGAATCGCGATATGCGATTCACGATCTCTCGCGGCTTCGCGCTGAGCGTGCCGGCGAATTTTATCGGTTGAACATGCCGTTCGAGTTGGGAGTTGACGTTGGCTGCCGCTTGTTCAAAGGAGGGCGATGGTCCACAAAGAAGTGCCTGGTGCTGGAAGCAGAACCATATCGCTATCAAGGCGCGCTCTCCGACCTGTCAAGCTCCGATATTGCCGTACACAATAACAATCCCGCGGAAATCGTCTTGCAGGTACGGAACTGGTTAAGCAACGAAGCTCGACTTCGGGCACCGGGACCGAGGCACGTTTGGGAAGCGTTTCTGGAATTTATGACCGACAACTACGAGTCGCTGAAACAACGCGGATTCTCGGACGAGGATGTCAAGCGGTTGCCGGTCAGCGAACTCATGACCTGCATGCAGGAATGGTGTGGGAGCCGCTCATAAGGAGCCTCAGGCGGATTTGATTTCGGTCCAGAGTCTATCGCGGAGGCGTTGGGCTTCGGGGGTGACTGTCGCGAACCATTCGGCGCGGGCCATTACTTCTGGGGGCGGGTAGAGAGTTTGGTTGTTTTGGGTCGCTACCGAGAGCAACGGGCGGGCGGCGGCGTTGGCGGTGGCGGTTCGCATGGTCTCGGCTATTCTTGCGCTTACTGGGGGATCCAGGAGATAGTTTAGGAACTCGTGGGCTATGTTTTGGCGGGGGCTTTCCCGAAGGATGACGGCGCAATCGAGACTTAGCGGGAAGCCGTCGCTGGGGTAGACGAAGGCTAGATCCTTTGATGCGTCGATGGCTTGTTGGGCCGTCGTTGACCAGATTTGGGCTCCTAGGATATCGCCGGCCACGGCTTGGTCACGGACTTCGGTGTTTAGATAGGCCCGGAGGAGGGGCTTTTGGCGGACGGCTTCTTGTTGGGCGGCGCGGAGTTCTTTGGGATCGTGGGAGTTGAGGGAGTAGCCCAGTTTGCGAAGGGCGGCGGCGAAGACTTCGGCGGGGTCGTCGAGCATCGTCAAGTGGCCCTTCCAGTGGGGCTCCCAGAGATCGGCCCATTTGGTCGGGGCGGGAGTCACCTTTTTGTTGTAGAGAATGCCGGTGGCGTTCCACATGTAGGGCATGGCGTGTTGGAGATTAGGGTCGGTGACGGGGTGCTGGAAGGCTTGGTCGAGGTTTTTTAGATTGGGGAGTTTGGCGTGGTCGAGATCAGCGAGGAGGCCTTGTTCGCGCATGGGGGGGACGATGTAGTGAGTGGGGAAAACGACGTCCCAGCCGGAGTTGCCGGAGAAGACGCGGGCGAGCATTTCCTCGTTGGATTCGTAGATGCTGTAGCGGACTTTGACGTCGTGTTGCTTTTCGAAGTTGGGGACGGTTTCGGGGGCGACGTAGGCGGACCAGTTGAAGACGTTGAGGCGGCGGGGGTTGCGTTTGGCGCAGGCGGTGAGGCCGGCGATGGCGATGGTGAAGGCGCGGCGGTTCATGGGTTCTTTTGCATCCTCTCGGAGAGAAGAATGAGGACGCCGAAGCCGACGAAAATGACGGTTGAAATGGCGCTGACGACGGGGTTGGCGCCGCGGCGGGCCATGGCGTAGAGGACCATGGGGAGCGTCTCGGAATCGACGCCGGCGACGAGGCTGGTGATGACGTAATCGTCAAAGGAAACGGTGAAGGCGAGGAGGGCGGCGGCGGCGATGCCGGGCTTCAGGATGGGCAGTGTGACGAGGCGGAAGGCCTGCCATTCGGTGGCGCCCAAATCGAGGGCGGCGTCTTCGAGGGCGGGCTCGGCAGTGCGGAGACGGGCCATGACGACGAGCAGGACGTAGGCGATGGCGAAGGCGATGTGGGCGAGGATGACGGTGTGCATGCCGAGCTGGATTTGCCAGTAGCGGAAGATCCATTGGAACAGGGCGAGTAGCGAGATGCCGGTGACGATTTCGGGGGTGACGAGGGAGAGATAGAGCGAGCCGCTGAGCCATTTGGAGTTGCGTTTCCAGAGGCCGTAAGCGCAGAGGGTGCCGATGATGGTGGCGAAGAACGTGGAGACGAGGGCGATGACGAGGCTGTTCCAGGTGGCTTCGGCGAGTTGGGCGTCGGAGAACATGGCGCGATACCATTCGAGCGAAAAGCCTTCCCAGATGGTGAATTTGGAGCTATTGAAACTGAAGGCGCAGAGGATCAAGAGGGGCACATGGAGGAAGGCGTAGACGAGGGCGGCGAAGACTGGGAGGAGTTTCATAATGCCTCTTCACCATCGCGGCGCAGGAGGGCGGTTAGAAGGATCATCACCAGGGCCATCAGCGCTAGGGAGATGGCGGCGCCGAAGGGCCAATCGCGGGCGGTGGTGAATTGATTTTGGATGAGATTGCCGATCATGATGCTCTTGCCGCCGCCGAGGAGATCGGGGGTGAGATAGGCGCCGAGACAGGGGATGAAGACGAGGACGCCGGCGGCGCGGAGGCCGGGGGCGCAGAGAGGGAGGACGATGTGGCGGAGGGATTGGAAGGGCTTGGCGCCGAGGTCGGCGGCGGCTTCGAGGAGGTTTTTGTCGAGGCGCTCCAGGTTAGAAAATAGCGGGAGAACGGCGAAGGGGAGATAGCCGTAAACGAGGCCGACGACGACGGCGGTTTCGTTGTAGAGCAGGGGCAGGGGCTCGTGGATGATTTTGAGTGAAAGCAGAATGCTGTTGATGAGGCCGCTATCGCGGAGGAGGAACATCCAGGCGTAGGTGCGGACGAGGAAGCTGGTCCAGAAGGGGAGGATGACGAGATAAAGATAGATGTTTTTGCGGCGCTCATCGGCGCGGGCGATGAAGAGGGCGAGGGGGAAGGCGATGAGGAGGCAGAGGGCCGTTGCGGCGGTTGACATGACGAGGGAACGCCAGAGGATGACGCCGTAGAGGGGGTCAAAGAGGCGCTGGTAGTTTTCGAAAGTCCAGGGGCCGGTGACGCCGCCGTAGACGCCTCGGGTGAGGAAGCTGTAGCCGATGATGATGGACAGCGGGATGAGGAAAAGGAGAACGGTGAAGCCGGCGGCGGGGGCCAGGAAAATGGCGCGGAGGCGGTTCATTCGCGCACCGGGAGTTCGTCGTGGGCGTGCCACCAGAGGTGGACGCTGTCGCCGGTCGCGTATTGTTCTTCGTCGTGATCGACCTTGGCGGTGACGACGGCACCGGTGGCGGAGCGGGTTTGGACGTGGAAGCAGTCGCCGAGGAAGATGCTGGTTTCGACGTGGGCTTGGATGGCGCGGGTTCCGGTGGGGGGCTGGAGGCGGGAGATATGGGTGGATTCGGGGCGGATGCCGATGCCATCGACCCAGTTGACGGCTCCAAGAAAACCGGCGACGAAGCGGGTGGCGGGGGTAAGGTAGATTTCGCGGGGGGTGCCGATTTGCTCGATTTTTCCGTTGTTCATGACGGCGATTTGATCGGAGAGGGTGAGGGCTTCTTCCTGATCGTGGGTGATGAAAAGGAACGTAATGCCGAGGCTTTTTTGGAGTTGTTTGAGCTCGATGCGGACGCGTTTGCGGAGGGTAGGGTCGAGGGCGGAGAGGGGTTCGTCGAGGAGGAGGAGTTCGGGTTCGACGACGAGGGAGCGGGCGAGGGCGGTGCGTTGTTTTTCGCCGCCGGAGAGATTAGCGGGGAGGCGGTCGCCTTTTTCCTGGAGGCCGACGAGATCGAGCATCTTTTTCACTTTGGGGGCGATGGCAGTTTCGTCTTCGCCGCGGCGCTGGAGTCCGAAGGCGATGTTTTGGGCGGCGGTTAGATGGGGGAAGAGAGCGTAGCTTTGGAAGACTGTGGTGACGGGGCGGTGATAGGGACGGAGACCGTTGAGGCGGCGGCCATTGAGGACGACGTCGCCGCTGTCGGGCTCGGCGAAGCCGGCGATCATGCGGAGGATGGTGGTTTTGCCGCAGCCGGAGGGGCCGAGGAGGGAATAGAAGCAGCCCTTGGGGACGTTGAGGGAGATGCCGTCAACGACGCGATGGG
>CAMDKT010000573.1 GCA_945900935.1 Candidatus Sulfopaludibacter sp. SbA3
ACTACTTGAAGGACGGTGAAAATTACGACCGGCCGTTTTGGCCGAATGCAGCCAATACGACCATTTTTGAGACAGCGGCGCCTGTTACTGAGATCCCGTGTTCATTGGCGAGCAAGCTTCGTGGGACGCGCTCTAACTACCGCTTGGTCGCCGGACAGCCGTCAGGTGGTTGGTTCCAGCGACGGTGTCATTCGAAAAATGACCCTCGCCACCGGATCCATCGAGACCCTCGCCAGCGTCCGCGGCGCAAATTCGCTCGCCTGGCTTGGCAACGAGAGTCTTGTATATACCGCCGACCGCCGCGGCAGGCGGCGAACAGTGCGCCGCGCGTCTGGTACGGGAGCAGTTTCGTCTTCAAAACGCCGGACGCCGGATCCTGTCCGCGCCTGAGCTTGGCGAGCAGACTACGCTCCAACTCCAGACCCTCGGAGAGCTCGTTTTCCTGATCAATATATTCCAGCACGTCGCTATAGACGACGGACTGATCGTCAGCCGCGCGAAGCGCTTCCAGCAGTCCGGAAAATTGTCCGTAGCGATCGCGCCGCAACAGGCCCGCCGTATCGAACTGATCGGCGGCGAGAGCCTGCAAGGCCGGGGAAGGCGAAACGGGCAATCGCAGCCGCACCTCAATGGAATCTGCGTATTGCAGCGAGAGCGAGGCTCGCGTGCGTTTATACGCCGCCGTTTCCATCGCCTTTCGATGGCGTTGACGTAACCGGAGCAGCATGCCTTCGATGTGCTTGCAGGTTCCCAAGGTATTGACGGCGAAGTCCGGACAGGAACAGAAATTCTCGAACAGCCCCGGCCCCCGCATCGCGACCCGGTAGGTCTTTCCACTCGCCGGCCGCTTCAAAATTTGGATTGGAGTGCTTGTTGCCCTATCCCGCCTTTCGGCAATCTACTGCTCGATCAACATAATCGTGCAATCGTATCATCCTGGCTGGACGCCGGTCCGATCACAAATTGCCGCCGCTCTCCAGGCGCGCGTCAACCTGTGGCATGGTTGAAAATAACGCGCCGCTTCCCGTCTGAATCCGCGTCCAACACGGCTCGGAAGTTTAGTACCTGTCCATCCCTAATCCGGCCCAAATCCGGCCGGTCTGGCAGACGGACCAGTGTGGGATACGCGGATGCAGTGCGTCAGTCTCGATTCGTTGAGGGCCCCGGAATGTGTACGCCAGCCGGCTAAGGCCGCTCCGCGCAGAACTTCGCATTCGCGTACAGGGCCGCCCCCCCGCACCGCCCCGCTTTTCGCACAATGAAGTCCCCCGTCCCCGCTGGCAGCGCGCTCCAGCGCTTCCACCACTCCCGCGCCAGCGGCTCCATGAAGTTCACTTGGCCGCCGCCTTTCCAATCCACCCAAACCGCCCGCTCCGCCTTCGCCCGGAAGATTCCGGGATAGAGTTCCTTCCCGGCGTCGGGAAAATGGAACACGGACTCAATCGGGGTCGTTGCGCGGGCCCACTGGGACAAGCCGTCCAACTCCGCCGAATGCGCCGCCGGGTAGTTCCGCACTCCGCCGGCATTCGGGATCAGAAACATCGCGCCAACCACAACCAATCCTGACGCCCACGCCCCCAGGCGCATCGCGACTGCTCCGAATATCGCCAGAAATACGACCAACCCCAAATGCTGCCACAACACCGGAGTCGACGGCCACAGCAGGTCCAATGGCCGCATCTGAATCGTCACCGCCAATGGAAGCAATAGCCACAAAGCCCGTTCCCAGACGCCATCGGCGACTCCCGCCGCGATCGCGCAGGAGACTACGGCCGCAAACGTCGTCCACAGGATCGCCCTGGCCGGCTGCAATTGCGGCATCAACCCCCATCCCATTACGTCCATCGCCAGATAGGAGACTAGCAGGCTGAACACGCCCAATAATGGCAGCACCAGCATTAGAAACTGCCCAAATCCTTCGAGCCGGTTCCCGATCCGCCACCACGCCCCGAGCGCCGCGGCCGTCAGAAACAAGTGATGCGGCCAGTATTGTCCGAACCACATGCCAACGAAGACATAGGACGCCCGCATCCGCTGTAACTTCTCGACATCCGGAGATACCCGCGAAAAGAAGTCCTGCTCCAATCGCACGCCCGCCTGAAACTTAGACGCGACCAGCAGAATGAGAACAGCCCCGGCGATCCAGCCCAGGAACCGCCACCGGCCGTCCAAATGCCAGGGCATCAGGACATACAGCAGCATCAGCAAGAGGACGGGCGCCACCGTCGGCGGATGATACAGAAAGCCGGCAAATGCCGCCGCCCCAGCCATCCGCCACTCCCGCAGCGATGCCAGTCCCGCGGCGAGAATGATCAGCGGCAGCGCGAACGTCCGCGGCGTCGGCTCGAATTCAATCGTCAATACCGATGGGCCGAGAACCGTCGCCCCCAGTCCGTAAAGGCCCGCGGTCAGCACAGCGGAGCTATAGTTCAGCCCCGCGCTCTGCGCCAACAGGAACACGCCGAGCAGCCCCAACAGACGCGTAAGAATCTGCTGCGCCGCCAGAATGACTTGAAAATCAAGGCCAGTGACTTTCCGCAGCGTAATGGCAATCTCGTCATAGACAGTAAAGGACAGGTGCGGATGGGTGGCGATCAAGTCACTGCCGAGGACCCGCCCATCGAGCAGGCGCTCCATCATCGGCAGATAGATCTGGGAGTCCTGCTGCAGATAGGTGTGTCCGGGAAAAACAAGGAAGCCGAAGAATCCAAATGCCAGAATCGACAGCAGCGCCGCCGAAGGACGCTCATTCATTGCGCGGGTGTCTTTTCCAACTGCTGCTGAATCCACAGCCGCTCGGGGTTTAGCGCTTTGGCCTTTTGCAGCGCCTGCCTGGCCTCGGCGTTCCGGTTGCCCTTGCGGTGCGCCAAGCCAATCCACAACCAGCCCTCGGCCAGCTTCGGATCAATGGCGACGGCCTTCTGGAAATCCTTCATCGCCAGGTCAACGCCGCCGCCGAACATGGCCGGCAAATAGAACTTGCCGACGCCGCTGGACATCCATGCCAGCGCCGATTTCGGGTTCATTTGCAGAGCCTTTTCGATCTCCTCTTTGGCGCACCGTCCATGTTGGAATCCCGCCATCGGGTCGGCCGGGATCACCTGTCCGCATAACGTGCCCAGAAGCCGGTGATACTCCGCGTTTACCGGTTCCAACTTAATCGCCGCTTTCGCCGCGGCGATACCCGATTCGGCGGCTGTGCGCGCCTGCCGTTTGTCGCGCAGTTCGAGGGCGACCTCGCTTAAGTAGGAAAACGCCAAGGCTGTGTCATACTGCCCCGCCGCGTTCCTGGCGGCCTTCTGGCGCGTTTGGCCAGCCTTTTCTAGGGCTGCGCGATCTTGCCGGTTCCGCGCCGTCTCCATCGCGCTATCGGCACCGATCGCCGCGACGCCGCAAAGTAGTAGAAGAAACGGTTCGCGCATCACCTTCATTATTGTCGCAAACTTCTTTGGAACTCGCGCAAAACGGACTCGCTTCGGACCGGCAGGATGGGCGAGTTCCTCGCCCGTTGGTGCCGTGGCTGCGCAGCCTGCGCGCTCTCGGGGAACTCGCGCACAAAGGACTCGGCCGCGGCAGGGCGGGTGCGCGAGTTCGGGGGTCGCAACCGGCGTTTGCGCTTCAAATCCGCGCGATTTTCCGGTGCACCAGAAGGAAATAGACCGCCAAAGCGATCAGCAGGCCGCCGTTCACCGCCAGAATCAAAGGCGCTCCATGCATCTCCATGAGTCGTCCCGAAGTCAGATTCCCAAATGGCATCCCGCCGCGGAAGGCGACGTTGTAGACGCTCATCACGCGGCCCCGCATGTCGTCAGTGGTCTGCAACTGCACCAGTGTCGCGACCAGGGCAAAGACGGAGATCAGGGCGGCGCCGCCGAGGAAGAGAATTACGCAACTGACCCAGAATATTTTTGACCCGGCAAACGCGATCGTAATTCCACCCAACAATGTTAGGATCAACAGCGCCGCCTGGCCTTTATGCTTGACGTTGTTCAACCCCGCCACAATTAGGGCGCCGGTCACTGAGCCAAGGCCCGAAACAGAGAGGAGCGTCGAATAGGCGTCGGCGCCCAGATGCAGCACATCCCGCGCCATCACCGGAAGGAACGTAATCAGCGGTAGCCCCAGCAAGGTCATGAGGAATGCGAGGGTGATGAGCGCCAACATGCCTTCGCGGTCGCGCACGAAGGCGATGCCGCCTTTCAATGCTTCCAGCGGACTTTCTTTCTTGGCGC
>CAMDKT010000574.1 GCA_945900935.1 Candidatus Sulfopaludibacter sp. SbA3
GCCGAGTTCCGCCCAGCCCCAAACGCTGTGCCGATGCGCCGTCCGCGGTCGGCAAAGTTCATGGATTGATCCCTTCCCAATCGGCCCGCGCCGATACCGGTCGGCCCGGCGTTCAAAAAAATACGTTTTTAGATGATCGCTAACAGTAGGGCGCCCCTGGGTAGCGGAACTGCCAAGCATACTGCGTGAGACCTTCCGCTTGAGAGACCGCCAGCCGCAGTGAGTCGTCGATTTCGAGGCACTGGGAACTCAAATCACCAAGGTCGTGCGTTTTTCGAAACGCTCTTTCGTGAAACGTCAAGAACGCCTTGAGAGCCTTCTCCGCCGCCTGCTGGCAATGAAATAGCGCCTCTGCGTTCGCGTCACCCGCAATCAGCAGCGCCGCCGCTCGCAAATCACTCCAAGCGCGACCCAGCCACGCGAGTGTTTCTTCATGCCGAAGCTGGTCTGGAATCATAGAGCAACTTGCCTTCGCGAACCACGGTGGCCGGCAGAGAGGCGCGAACGTGCGCTGCGCGCGCGTCAAAATCGCCGCGCCGCCACGGCACAATGTCCTTCGGGTAGCCCACCCCGCGTAGCAAGCTGTAGATGCCGCCATCTCGAAGCAATCCGGCAGGGGCATCGTCCGGGACCACAACGCAGAAGTCCAGGTCGCTGTCCGGCCCTGCCTCACCGCGAGCTTCGTATCCGAAAAGGTAGATACGCTCCGGCTGGTAATACTCCACGAGCCGCCCTGTAATCGAGGCGATGGCTTCGTCACGCGTCATCGTACTCCCATTATGCGCCAAAATGTGCCCACGCGGCTTTGGGTAGTCCTGTAGAGATTCGAACTTGGGGCGGACTGGCCCATTTCCTGGATCGAGTTGAGGATGAAGACCCAATCGCGGGCAGCATCGAAATCCACACGGTGCCCATGGCTACCCATGCGTCAAATGGGGTTTGGACTCCAGTTGGACTCCACGGGCGAGGAGTTTGACGGACCAAGGCCCGTAAGTGTTTGAGGCGTTTTGGCGGACCTGATCGGATTCGAAGCGGTGACGCTTTCGCGCAAATGGACAGCCAGCCCGGCATGGAAGGCCGCAACGCCCACATCATCATCAGCCCGATTAAGAAGCACTAGGCCGCGCCAGGCCGCGTTCCCAACTCCTCCCGAAGGATCCGCCGCAGCGTATCTTCGAACTTCGGGGCCTTACCTTCGACATACTCGCGCAACGCGGAATTAATCAACGTCTGATAACCCGTCTTCCCTCCCAACGCATCGGCCAATGCACCGAAATGGTCCAATAGGTCTTCATCCAGCCGAATCGTGATTTTCACTTTCCCGGGGTCCTGCGGCGTCTCGGCCAAAACCCGGCCTCGCTTCCCTTTGCTGAAATCGTAGTTTTCTTTCATCGCGTTTCCTCGTACACTTTGCGCTCATTCTGCTCCGCGGTACGAGCCGAAATGATGCGGATGGATTCGCCTCGATAACAGTAGACGACCACCAGCACTCGCCCGCTCGCGCCCATGCCGATGCTTACGAACCGCTGCTCGTACACGTCGCTCACGGCGTCCTCAACCGTAATCGCAAAATCGTCACGGAACACCTCTTCCGCGTCCGCTGAGAATCTCACTCCATGCTTCCAAAAGTTTTCGACAGCTTTGCGCGGATCCCATTCGAAGGCCACGCCCGTATTGTACATACAAAGTGTACGCCTCGCAAGCCCCCTCAAAAAAACAAATACTTCCGCCACCGCGCATCCGTATTCCCCAACATCCGCATCAAATGCCGCGACGTATGCAAACTGAACGTCCGCGGCACCTTCGCCAGCTTCATGCCCGCCTCGTCCGGCGTCCGGCTTCCCTTCCGGTTATTGCACGGATGGCAGCACGCCACCAGGTTTTCCCATGACGATCCCCCGGACCGCGACCGCGGCTGCACGTGGTCCAGCGTCAACTCGATGGATGGCAGCGTCCGGTGGCAGTACTGGCACGTATACCGGTCACGCAGCAGAATATTCTTCCGCGACAAGGCGCGCGACTGCTGCGGAATACGGCGGTATTCCAAAAGGCGGATGACGCTGGGCAGGGCGACCAGCCGGTTGTAGGAATGGATGTGCGACGGCGCATTCTCCTCCGCCGATGCCACTCCCTTCAGGATCAGGATCAGCGCTCGCCGCGCCGCGCAGACGTTAATTGGCTCGTAACTGGCGTTCAGGACCAGCACGGGCTGATGCAACCGGTCGTAGGTGCCCATCTTTACTTTGCTCCTCCCATCGCTCGCGTCGCCGGAATCGCCATTCGCCCCTCGGCGGGCCTTCGATCCACGCGCGCCAGCGTCAGCACTGTCACACTTTTCGCTCCGCCCCGGCGGAGTAGCGCACTGCACGTCGTCACCGTCGCGCCGGTGGTCAATACATCGTCCACCAGCAGCACTCGCTTTCCTTCGACAATCTTTTCCCCGGCCAAAACAAAAGCGCCGGTCAAGTTGGACCGGCGCTCCGCTGGGCTTGAACTCGCTTGCGTCTCCGTGTGGCGGCTCTTTCGAATCGCCCGTACCACAGGGACGCACAATCTACTTTCCAGCGGCCTCGCCAGCAACTCACACTGGTTGAACCCTCTCTGTACCCTTCTTCGCCAGTGCAACGGCACCGGGACGATCATGTCCACCTGCAAGTCCAAGGGCAGCGCCCGGACCATCAATTCGCCCAGCGGGCCGGCCAGCACGTCGATGCCCGCATACTTGAAGTGGTGAATCATCTTCCGCAGCGGCCCTTCATAGTAGCCGAACGAGTAGGCGAAATCGTAACCGGCCAGCCCGGACCGGCAGCGCCGACAGACTCCGTGGTGATCCAGCGGCCCCTCCGACAGAAACGGGGTGCGGCATTGCGCGCAGAAGTAGTCGGCCGCCATTGGCTCGGGCGTCGCCAGGCACGGCTCACAATACGGCAATCGGCTGGCGTGCCGCAGGATGTCGCCGCACAACAAACACTCGCCTGGTATCACCAGGTTTAGTACGGACGCGCCAATCTGCCCGGCGGCGTCGCGGAGGGTACTCGAAAGCGTTGGGGATTGCCCTATCGGGAAGATCCACCTCCAATGAACAAAGTGTACAACACCCGCCACCCGGTTTTGTTGTCAAGATACAATAGCTGTCAATGATCTCGCGCCGAACGTTTTTGCAAACCACCGCCGCCACCGCCCTCGCCGCGGCCGAAAAGCCCCTCAACGTGATCCTGATGTATGCCGACGACCTCGGCTGGGGCGACCTCGGCTGCTACGGCTCGCCGCTCTCAACACCCCACCTCGATAAAGCGGCCCGCGAAGGCACCCGTTTCACGAATTGCCTCTCCGCCAACCCCGTCTGCTCCCCCTCCCGCGCGGCCCTCTTGACCGGCCGATATCCAACCCGCGTCGGCGTCCCCGTCGTCCTATTCCCGACTGACAAAACCGGCCTCGCCGAAGGCGAACAAACGCTTGCCCAGTTGCTGAAAGCCAAGGGCTACAAGACCCAGTGCGTCGGCAAATGGCACCTCGGCCATTTGGCTCCAAACCTGCCCACTTACAAAGGTTTCGATCACTACTTCGGCATCCCTTACTCCAACGACATGAACCCGCGCTGGCTCATGGACGACGAGAAAGTAGTGGAGGAACAGGCCACGCTCGAAACCCTCACGCCGCGCTACACCGAACGCGCCGTGAAGTTCATCGACGACAATAAAGCCTCGCCCTTCTTCCTCTACTTTCCACACACGTATCCGCACATCCCCCTCGCCGCCAGTAAAGCGTTCCGCGGGAAAAGCCCCTACGGAATCTACGGCGATGTGGTCAGCGAGCTCGATTGGTCCGTCGGCCAGATCATGGAAACGTTGAAGAAACACGGGCTCGACAAGAATACGCTCTTTCTGTTTTCCAGCGACAACGGCCCATGGTTCCAGGGCAGTCCCGGCAACCTGCGCGGCCGCAAAGGCATGACCTGGGAGGGCGGCGTGCGCGTCCCGTTGATCGCCTGGCGGCCAGGCCACATCGCCAAGGGACGCGTTTGCCATTCGCTCGTCTCCACCATGGATATCGTCCCCACCGTCTGCGCGATGACCGGTGCCGCCAAGCCCACGCGCGCGACCGATGGCATCGACATCACGCCACTGCTCACTGGAGCCAAAACCGAAATCGAGCGCGAAGTCCTTCTCTACTTCGATAACATCAACGTGCAATGCGCGCGCTCCGGCAAATGGAAAGTGCA
>CAMDKT010000575.1 GCA_945900935.1 Candidatus Sulfopaludibacter sp. SbA3
GAGAATTTGGCGGCGTTACGCAGCGGCCCGATCAAGGCAACCCGGCAGGAGATGGAGGAGGCGCTGAACGGAGCGATGAGTGACATGCAGCAGCTTGTGCTGCGGCAGATGCTGGAGCAGGTTGCCCAATTGAACAAACACGTAGAAGAACTCTCCGTCTGTATAACCGGACAGTTGGAGCAGCCTGCCGATGCGGTTCGGCGGTTGTGCGAGATTCCTGGAGTGGGCGTGGTGGCGGCGCAGCAGATCATCGCCGAGTTGGGGCCGGAGGCGGCAACGTTTCCGACCTCCTGGGTGGGTGTGTCGCCAGGAAAGCGGGAGACCGCGGGGAAGTCGAAGTCGAACAAGTCGCCGCAGGGGAACCGGCAGATGCGACGGATTCTGACGCAATGCGCTTGGGCGGGAGTACGGACCAAGGGCACTGCGCTTTCCGAACGCTTTCACCGGATGGTTCCCCGCATGGGGGCGGGAAAGGCGATCTGGGCGGCGGCTCACCGGTTATTGGAAGTGATTTGGATTGTTCTGCACCGCCACGAATCCTACAAGGAATTCGTGGCGGTGCGGTCCCCGCTGGCTGCCGCCAAACGCCTCGCTAAACTTACCCGTGAAATTCAGAAGCTGGGATATCAGGTATCGGTGGTTCCGGTGTAGATTTTCGAGAGTGGCACCAGTTTTTCACAGCCCTAGAACATGTACTTCAGCGCCAACTGGATGTCGCGCGGGTCGGTTCGCGTTCCTCCAATTACGCCAAACGTAGCCGTCCGCAGGGTGGTTCCCGGCTGGCCCCAGTTGGGATGATTCGGCGCGTTGAACACCTCGAAACGGAATTCCAGTCTGTGGTTTTCCTTAATCGCGAAGTTCTTGTTCAGCGAGGCATCCACGTTGATGATGCCCGGTCCGGTGATGGTGTTCCGGTTCGAGTTGCCGAAGCGGTACTCGGTGGGCAGCGTGGCCGGCAGGTTCATGCCGATGCGATCCACAAAAGCGTTGGTATTGAACCAGCGGTTCGGATCCTGATTGCCGCGCCCGAGGTCGGGGCTGATGCCGACAGCGTCCGGATAGCAGCCTGAGCCGCCATTCTGAATCACGCCGCCGCCGCAATAAGCGGTCGCCGGAAAGCCGGTCTGCAGCGTGACGATGCCGCCGATCTGCCATCCGCCCAGCAACAGGTTGCCTGCCTTGTTCATGCCGCCGCCGATCGCCTTGCCTTTGCCGAAGGGCAGCTCATAGAGGAAGCTGTTGGTCCAGCGGTGGCGGAAGTCGAAGGCGGAACGGCCGCGCTCGCGGCGCAGGTTGTTCTGGTCAGTGGCGATCAGCGTGTCGCCATCCGAGGTGCGGATGCCGGAGCCGTTGTCGATCGACTTCGACCACGCATAAGAACTGAGCAGCGTGAAGCCGTTCGAGAACCGGTGCGTTAACTTCATCTGCAGCGCGTGATAGGTGGAGTGCGACGGCGCGTACATCACTTGCACGTTGCCCAGCGTATTGAAAGGGCGCCGGGCCTGGATGTTGCCGGGGCCGGGCGTGGGGTCGTTGTAGCTCGCCAGGCGGCGCAGTTTGTTGCCCCCCGAGCCGAGGTAGGCGATCTCGTAGCTCATGTCCTTCGTGATCTCGCGTTGGATGTTGAACGTCCATTGGCTGACGTAGCTCGTCCGCTCATTCCAGGTATTGGCGAGGATGAAGGTCGGCGCGCCGGTGATGGAGAACGGCCGCTGGAAGGTCAGGTTCGGGATCAGCGTGTTGGCCGCTTCATTACGTCGAATGGTGAATGGCGCGTTGCGCACAACGTCAAAGACGGCGTTGCCGATGTCGCGGACATAGTAGATACCGCCGGATGCGCGGATGACGGTCTTGTCGCCCAACAGATAGGCCAGACCGGCGCGCGGCGCGAAGTCGTTCCAATCCGCCTGCGTGGCGCGCCGGCCGAAGCGGCCGTCACGGACGTAAGGGATGCTGGCGGGCAGGCGGAACGGCGGGTTGCCGGCATACGGATCGCCGGTGCCGGCGCGCACGAAGGTAAGCGGAATCGAGTGATCCCACTTAAAGTCGATGTTCACGATGGCGTCGTGCTTATCCAGATACGGAGGCTCGGCTTCCCAGCGCAGGCCGATGTTCATGGTCAGCTTCTTGGTGACCTTCCAGGTGTCCTGGAAATACAGGCCCAAATACGAGTTCCGGAAGTTGGCGATGGGCGCGCCCACCTGGCCTTCGGCGTTGTTCATGATGCCCAGCACGCCGTCGGCTATCGCGTTGCCGGTGTACTGGCCGCTAAAGCTGAAACGGCCGCGCGGCACGACAGCGCCGACCTGGTTGTAGCGCAAACGGCGCGTGTCGCCGCCGAACTTGAACGAATGGCGACCGGAGGTCCAGGAGAAGTCGTCCTTCACTTGGAAGGTGGTGTTGTAGTTGACGAACGGGCAATCATTGCACTCGCCGATGGCGGCGTAGCCGGTGAACTGGAATACCGGGATGCCCCAGAAAAGCGGGATGGACGTGTCGATGTCGGGGATGCCGAGTTCCTTCACGACGTTCACCGTATTGGCGCGCTGCTGGATGTTCTGGCTGACCATCCGATTGACGCCGAGGCGAAGTTCGTTGACCTTGTTGGCGCCGATGAGCCGCGTGTTGGCCAGCACCACTTGCCAGGGATCGACCAGGACGTTATTGCCCATGTTCGTGGCAAGCTGCGGCGCGTATGTCGAGTCCGCGGCCAGCGAATAGCGGAAGAACCATGTGGAGTTGGCGGACTCGTTATAATCCAGCCGGCCAAAGTACTGGTTGTTGTTCTGGCGGCGGCCTTCGTTGTTGATGTAGTTGTTGGCACCGGAGATGTTCGGAAGCGGAATGAATTGGCTGAACATTTTCGCCGAGATGGGGTTAATACGGCTGGCCGGGATGTTCTTGTTAGGGAAGGGCGTCTGGCTGACGATGGCGTTGTTGACGACAACGCGGGTGGCCGGGTCGTTGATGGCGACTGCCAGGGACGTGAAATCGCCGGTCCGGAATGGCACTTCCGCCACGACGCCGGTTTGGGTGAGCGCCTTGCGCTCCTTCAGCGCGTCCCAGGAGAACATCCAGAACAGCTTGTTCTTGATCATCGGGCCGGAAACGGTGACGCCGAACTGGTTACGCTTGAAAGGAGGAATCGGCACGTTGCCGCGGTCGAAGTAGTTCTTGGCGTCGAACTCGGAGTTGCGCAGGAACTCGAAGGCCGCGCCGTGAAACGCGTTTGTGCCGGACTTGGTGGAGACGTTCACTTGCGCGATGGCGCGGCCGTATTCGGCGCCGAAGGTGCCGGCTTCCACTTTGAACTCGGCGAGCGCGTCGATGGACGGCAGGAAGAGGTAGGTGTTGAAGTTCGGGTCAGTGTTCTCCATGCCATCGAGCGAGTAATGGTTGTAATGGACGCGCTGGCCGGAGATGTTCAATGCGAAGGCGTTGCGCGCGCCGCCCATGCGCTGCTGGCCTTGCGATGACGCCGGGCCGTTGGTGGTGGCGCCGGGGATCAGCGAGGCCAGTTGCAGGTAGTTGCGGCCATTGAGCGGCAGCTCGACAATCCGCTTGTTCTCGATGACGGTGCCGATCTCGGTGGTCTCGGCTTGCAGCAGCGGCGCGCCGCCTTCGACGCGGATCGATTCGGCGACATTGCCGACTTGCAGCGTGGCGTCAATGCGGGCTGTCTGGCCCACCTGGAGTTCGACCCCGTCGCGGATCTGCTTCGGGAAGCCGGCCGCTTCGATGGTGAGCGTGTAGACGCCGTTGGGAACCGCGTTAAAGGCGTAGACGCCTTCGGCGTTTGAGTTCTGCGCGCGGTTGAAGCCGGTGGCCGTGTTGACCAGCTTCACCGAGGCATTGGCAATCACGGCGCCCGATGGATCGGAAACCGTGCCGGTTACGTTTGCGGTTGGAGCTTGGGCCCAAGTGTTGGCCAAAGCGATTAGGAATAGCGCGGCGAGGCGCGCGAGAGAAGCCATGGTATGTCAATTATGCCAGACTAAGGAGAGCAGTGAAAGCATTGAGCCTGCGGCAGCTTGTTATTTTGGGGCTTCTGATTGGCTCATTCATGGGCTCAATGGAGGCGACGGTGGTGGCCACCGCCATGCCGACAATCGTGGGCCAGTTGGGCGGGCTGAACGTCTATGGCTGGGCGTTCTCGATCTACGTGCTGGCGTCGAGCGCGGGCATTCCCGTGACGGGCAAGCTGAGCGACATCTTCGG
>CAMDKT010000576.1 GCA_945900935.1 Candidatus Sulfopaludibacter sp. SbA3
TACCGACGACTACGGCCGGCGCTGCCTCCTCGCCCGCCGCCTCATCGAAAAAGGCGTCCGCTTCGTCTGCGTCGTGGCCGGTGGCGGCGGCGGCGACACCGAATGGGACGCCCACTCCGACATCGAGAAAAACCATGCGCGAATGGCCCGATTGACCGACCAGCCAACCGCGGCGCTCGTCAAGGATTTGAAGCGCCGAGGCCTGCTCGATGAAACCATCGTCCTGTGGGGCGGCGAGTTCGGCCGCTCCCCGGAATCGGAGCGCGGCACCGGGCGCGATCATCACAATACGGGCTTCACGATGTGGGCTGCCGGCGGCGGTTTCAAAGGCGGTATCGCCTACGGAGCCACTGACGATATTGGTCTCAAATCCACCGTCAATCCTGTCCATTTCCGCGATTTGCACGCCACGCTTATCAATCAGCTCGGCCTCCAGCAGGACGCCCTCAGCTATCTCCATCAGGGACGCCGCGAACGCCTCACCGAAGTCCACGGAACCGTCTTGAAAGACATTCTGGTCTGAACCTATGATGCGACTCAGTTGTCTTTCTCTCAGCTTTCAGAATCAGTTTCGCGCCGGCAAAATGGACCTCCCTAAGTTCATCACCGCCGCCCGCGCCCTGGGCTTCGACGGCGTCGATCTGCACATGCAGCACTTGAAGGGGTTCGACCGCATATACCTGAAGCAACTCCGCCGCATGCTCCTCGACAACGGGATGTCCGTGCCCAGCTTTCCTGTATCAACCGAGTTCGGGCTGTACCCGGACCGTATCGGCGCGGAGATCGAAAAGTGCCGTGTCGGCATGGAGACCGGACTCTTCCTGGGCGCCCCGCTGGCCCGCCTCTTCGTCGGATCAACGCCCAAAGACGGCAACCCGGAAGAGGCCTTCAACAGAGGCGTCGACGCCCTCCGCCGCTGCGCTGAAATCGGCGCTGAGATCGGCATGGTCGCGGCGTTGCAGAATCACAGCGGACTCACCAGCACCGGCGAAGACATGCTGCGGTTCCACAAAGCGGTGAACCACCCCAACTTCGCTCTCGTGCTCGATACCGGCCATTTCACCGGCCGCAGCGGGCCCAACGGACCCAAGCGCGATGGGCACACTTTCACGAACTACTACCGGTCCCTGGAACAAGTCGCCCCGCTCGCCCCCTTCGTCCGCGTGAAAAGCTATGAGCCCGATTCCCAAGGCTCCGAGGCCCACATCGATTACAAGCGCGTCTTCGAAATCCTGCGCGGCGTCCACTACAACGGCTTTTGCAGCATGGTCTACGAAGGCAAGGAAGATGAACTGACGGCAATCCCCCGCGCCGCGAAGTTTCTCCGGAAAATGGTTCGCGGCGATTAGCCGGTTCCAGCCCGGCCAATACTGCGCCGCCCTAATACCGCGCCGAAGGCGGCGACGCTCGAATCATTCCGCGGCGACGCAATTTGAGCGTCACTTTTTCCGTGGACACTGTTGGCTGTAGGCCGGTAAGTTTGGTGGACCTGACCCCGTTCGAACCGTCGACATCCTCTATGCCATGGAAGCGCGCTGCCAACCGCGCCATAGGCCTCTCGCCGAGTGAGCAGAAAGACGCGCCAGTCAGTGTGGAGAAACTCTTGCTGTCTGCACAAAAAGTGCATACCATGGGAACTGTGGGATTCGAGTGGGACGAGCAAAGCAAGGCCGGAGTCAATTTTAGAAGGCACGGAGTCCGAATGCCAGAAGCGATCCCCGTATTCGATGATCCTTACGCGATCACAGCAACTGACGATGAGTCTGACCCGAACGAGCAACGATTCGTCACTCTCGGAGTAGGCGCGACTGGACGCCTGCTGGTGGTCGTTTACACTTGGCGTGGCGAAAACGCGCGGATCATCTCCGTGCGCCCCGCCGAACCACGCGAACACGAAGAATACGAGGCACGACAATGAAGAGTCACTACGATTTTAGCAAGGGCAAACGGGGCCGTGTGCTTCCGCCTGAATCCGAACCTGCGGGCAAGACCCGGATTACAATCCGGCTCGACAAGGACATTGTGGATCGCTTTTTTGAGATAGCGGAGCAATCCGGGGGCGCGACTGGCTATCAAACATTGATGAACGCGGCACTGCGGGATTACCTGGAGGGGAAGTCGCCAAGGTTCGAGGATACGCTGCGCCGCATCATTCGCGAAGAACTGAAGCCGAGCGCGGCTTGATTCGGAACTAGGCCGCGGAAGTCCGGCATCGGCGGCGGGCGCGTCTGGCAGCGGCGCGCCCGAACGGGCCAAAGATTCCATCACGGCTCCAAGCTCATGAGTCTTATGAAACGTCGTGCCCAGATCCGACAGCACGGTCGCTCACGCTGCCGGATTCAAGGACCGCGTCCAGCAACGATTCGTCCTGGGCCGCCTTGCGCAGAAAGAGAAGCGCTTGCTCACGCCGCTTCATAGAGGACCTGCCCCCCGGTGGCGGCCTCGTAATAGACGTTGCCCGGAGTATCCCGCCAATACTGAAACTTCTCGTCGCTGACGACGAGAAGATCGACAGCGATTTCGAAGGAGCGAATGAGACGATTCAGGCGGACCATCTCCGCGAAGCGGTTGGCGGGGTTCTCTTCCACGACCATGATGTCGAAGTCGCTATCCGGAGCAGCATCGCCTCTGGCCTGAGAACCGAAAAGGATGATCCTCTTCGGCTGGGCGGCCTGGACGAGCACGCCGGTCATCTTCGCGACGATCTGTTTGGCTACCGGACTCATGGCTCGCACGACACCTATGACTAGTTTGCCACACGGGGATGCCCGCGACGAATGCGTCCGGGGAAATCCAGCGGAACTGATCGGGTTTGCCCGGCGACCTCTGCAGACAGGAACGACGGAAACACAAGGCTTAGCCTCACACGCCGTTGACGCCACGGGGCGGCTTTTGGGGCGCGCTTGGCGTGCTTTTCACGCGCGCGGTTGCAGGCTGTTCTGATGTCCATGTGGAACGGCGGACCGCTATCGAGATTGTGATGTGAGAATGCGGCCTGACGGTACGAGAATCCTTGACGCCAATTTGAAATTTCGCAACATTGCGAATAAACTGGGGTCGAGTGCCCAAGACCAGAGTCGCCCTCTACCGGGAGGAAGACGGATCATGCCCGTTCATCGAGTGGTTCGACAAGTTACAGGCGAGAGTACAAGACAAGTGCTACCTCCGGTTGGAGCGCCTGCGCGAGATGGGCCACGAACTGCGTCGACCCGAAGCGGACTTCCTGCGCGACGGCATCTACGAACTGCGCGTCAGCCTGGGAGGCGTTCACCACCGGATCCTGTACTTCTTCCACGGCGCGATGGCGACCGTGGTCCCGCCGAAGCAGATCGATCACGCCGTCGAGCGCAAGAAGCGGTTTGAGGCGAATCCGGCGAAGCACACTTACATGGAGGCTTGACCATGCCAGACAAAAAAGCCAAGACGGTGAAACCGGCCAGCGATGCGGTGGAGATCCTGCACCGCCGGTTCTTCGAGGGCAAGCCAGCCCGGCTGAAGAACCTTGAAGAGGCGCGCGCGAACGAAGAGATCGCCCGCAAGATCCACGAGCTGAGGGCAGCCGTGGCCCTCGCCCAAACTCAGCTTGCCAAGCTCATCGGCACCACTGCATCGGTCATCTGCCGCCTTGAGGATGCCGATTACGAAGGCCACTCCCTGGCAATGTTGCGTAGGATCGCGGGCGCGTTGAATCAGCGGATCGAGATCCGTTTCATACCGATTCGGCGGTCGGCGTAACGTCTGGATCCCGTGTGGGCCGAAGGTTTTGATGCTTCCCGGCCATCCCAGTTTCACTCACCCGTCTGGAAACACGGCGTACATTTCCAATCGTCCGCCCATAGCGTCAACAAAGTTTTCGAGCGTACAGAGGTAGACACCCGTGCGTTACTCCAGTTGCGAAACCGCTGGCTGCGTCATGTGCAGGGACTGAGCGAGTTGTTGCTGTGTCAGGTGGCGGGCGGCGACGCAGCTCATGCAGCGGCATCTCCTTGAGATCCTTGTCGGCGAGGCGACGGCCTTCGGCGCTGGCCTCCGGCCGCATCTTCGCCCGAAGTTCATTGAACTTTGTCGTCGTTGGCATTGTCTTCCGCCTCGATCTCGGCAAGGTAGTTCTCGTAAAGCTGATCTGCCAGCGGCACGTTTTTCTCGTACCAGCGGTCATCGCCGGTTTTGTCGCCACCCAGCAGCAGAAGGGCTACGCGGCGAGGATCAAAAATATAG